>JAIQFT010000008.1 GCA_020073185.1 Terriglobia bacterium | reverse complement strand
TTTTCCCAAAGTGCTGAGGGTGTGGTAGCTTCGCTTCAAGGCGGTTCTCCTTTCGTTGAGAAAGTTTCCAACCCGACTCTATCAAGAGCCGGGTCGAGAACCGCCCCTCAACCTTCAACTATGGATGGGACACCCTCCCATGTCGCGCTCAAGCATGACATCGGAACAGACTGACCTCGCCGGGTACACTGTAACTCCGCACGAAATATCCGCGACCTCTTGCAGCCGCGGACCTTTGACGTTTTTCATAAAACCTCTTCTGAACTGTTCAACCGTTCTGTGATCTGACCCAGCAACTTGACCCGATTGCGCTCCCGTTGCAATTTGTCCAGCGGCAAGCCCGCCTGACGATCTGTGACGATCTGGTGCAGTCGTTCGACTTCGCCGGGGAGAAACCATCGGGTGTGACCGTGGCCGGGCCGGAACCGTCCTTTGACCCAGAACCCGCGTTGCTGCCAGGTCCGCACAGTGATCCGTGGAATGGTTAGACCGTGTTCCCGCTTGAGCTTGGCGAGTGCTTCAGTCAGCGTCAGCGCTATTGACCTCATAGTAAACCTCACGTGAATCTGAGTGTTCAAATATTCTCCCCTCTACCTTAGTAGCTAAAACCACGGTAGGTAACGGGCGACACTTTTACGTGTTCTCAACAACTTACGGCTGTAACCATTCCGGCAAAAAGTGTCATTCTTATCCGATACTCATGTACAAGTGATAACCTTTCGCTTCGTGGTATCCGATATGGGTGAACTGTGCATAGACAGACTCCCCCTAGTAAGCCCGCCAAAGTCGGGGTGTAAATTTTACCTTCTATTTACTGGTTTGCTATTATCTAATTCCCTTATTCTACTACGTAGTAGTATAAGGAGGAGGGGGCCGAAACCCCCGACGGCATCGGTTAGGGAATCGAGCCGGAATTATCCGACTCCCCTGGTCCCCTAGTAAGCCAGCCAAACTCTGTGTGTAAAATCCACCTACTTGCCTATGGTTTTTCATATATGGTGCTCACAGAGGGCTGGAGTACCGTTCCTGGGGACATTTTGGCGAACAGATGGCGAACAAAAACCGTGCATAATTCCTTGCATAATTTGTGCATATTAGCGACCAAGTATGCACGGAAACGCCACTTTAACCCCTCTAATGCCACTGTAACTCACAGATTCTACATAGGCCGAGAGCTGATTGGTCAATTTCAAGACCGCCCGTTTCGACCGCTCACGCACCTCTCCGGAATCGCCTTCTAGTTTACCAGTGCCTCCACTCGCCAGGGGTGGCGAGACAGGGTGGGGATTTTCAGTCCTGGCGGGTAGCGCACCCTTCCGAGCCGTGAGCAAGAGATGGGTGACCACCTTTCGCGGTTTTCGAACGGAATAGCCGACTCAACCCTGGCTGCACCGGCGCGTGGTTCCTCACACCTGCGGCAGATCGGCGATGCGCTCGATGGTGGCGGCAATGCCACAGCGGCCGCCCGACATCTCCACCCGCACCACCTTCCCATGGCAGCACACCATTTCGCTGGTGGGCAGCCCCAATTCCTTGGGCAGCATGAGCACGATCTCAATGTCCTTGCCCGCCTGAAATGGTGTGTCGGTGAACAGAAAGAGGCCGCCGATGCTGACGTCCTTGGTGGTAGCGGCCAGGGTGTGCCCCTCCGCGCTCACCGTGGCAGGAAGCGTGACATTGATGCGCTCGTGCCGCCTGCGTGGCTCGGCCTTCGTCCTGGCCATGCGGTCCTCTGAAAGCGGAGCGGGGAGAGGCGCGGTCTGTCCCCGCGGGAATCGGCGATTAGAATACACCACGGGGCGGCGTTCATTGGCCGCCGTTGCCGACGATGGTACCGTAACCGCTGCCGGAATTTCTCGAATCGGGAAATAGCCCGGGACTATAATCGCGCTCTCCCATGACAATCGCATCCGGCTCCCGTCTTGGTCCCTATGAAGTGCTGTACCGCATTGGGGGCGGGGGCATGGGAGACGTGTATCGCGCGCGCGATACGCGCCTGGACCGCACCGTGGCCATCAAGATCCTGGCCGGCAAGCACTCGTCTGATCCCGAGTTGAAGGAGAGATTGAAGCGCGAGGCCCGCAACATCTCACGCCTGGCGCACCCTCACATCTGCACCCTGTTGGACATCGGCAGCGAAGCCGACTGCGACTTCCTGGTCATGGAGTACCTGGAAGGGGAGACGCTGGCGCAACGCTTGCTACGCGGTGTCCTGCCGCTGGATGAGGCGTTGGAGATCGCCATCGACGTGGCAGATGCGCTCGACAAGGCGCACCGGCTGGGCGTGGTGCACCGCGACCTGAAGCCCGGGAACATCATGCTGACTGCCTCCGGAACGAAGTTGCTGGATTTCGGGCTGGCGAAAGATGTGCGCCCTAAAACTGCCGATGCGAACGGAGAGACAGTTGCCTTTGCCACCGCTCCCGGGGTGGTCTGGGGAACTACGCCTTACATGTCGCCGGAGCAAACGCGTGGCTTGGAAGTGGATTCGCGCAGCGACGTTTGGAGCCTGGGCGTCGTGCTCTACGAGATGCTGACCGGGCGGATGCCATTCGCAGGACCCACAAGCAGCGACGTTGTGGCTTCCATCCTGATGCAAGATCCGCCGCCGCCGGCAGAGTTCCGCCGGGACTTGCCGGAAGAGCTGGGGAGGAACATCAACAAAGCTCTGGCCAAGAACACCAGCGCGCGGTATCAGACCGCCGCCGACTTGGTGCTTGACTTGGACCGCGTGCGCAACCAGGTGCGCTGGAAACTATCGGCCATCACTGCGGCCGGGGAACCGCCGGCTGCCTTGGTACCTGCGGATGCCGGCGACAGTACCAGCGCGCGGACTTCGCCTGCCAACTTGTTGCCGATCCTGGCCGGCGTGGGTTTGCTGCTGGCTGTGATCGGCATCGCGGTGTTGTTCGCAAGGGGTGCGATGAACGCGGCGCTTGCGGTCGTCATGCTGTTCTTGAGCGCGGTCACCGCCGGGACCTGGTGGCTGCTGACGCGGAAGGATTCGGTGGCGGTGCTGCCTTTTGCCTATGCCTGCTCCGATTCGCAGGTGGCAGACGCGCAGTATGAGTACCTGGCGGACGGCATTACCGAGAGCGTCATCAACTCCATCTCGCAAGTGCCCCGGCTGAAGGTGATCTCGCGCAACTCGGTCTTCCGTTACAAGAGCCGGAGGCCCGATCCGCAAGTGGTCGGCCGCGAATTGCAGGTCCGCAACGTGCTGACCGGCCGCATCCTGCGCCGGCAAGAAGGCCTGGAGATCAGCGTCGCGCTGGAGCGGACCAGCGACAGCAAACACCTGTGGGGAAAGCAATACAAGTACGAGATGGCCGACCTGGCAGCCGTGCCGCAGCAGATCGCCGATGATATTTCGCATAACCTGAGGGCGCGCTGGGCGCACTCCAGGAACGGCGCATCCAACCGTGTCAATTCGAACGCGTACCAGGCGTTCCTGCGGGGCCGCTATTTCTGGAACAAGAGGACGGGCGAAGACATTCGCAGAGCGATGCAGTGCTTCCAGGCGGCCTTGCAATACGATCCCAAGTTTGGCCTGACACACGTCTGCATTGCCGAGTGCTACCTGGCGTTGGGCGTGTACTCCGACATGCAGCTTGGCGAGGCGTACGCGCAAGCCAAGGCGTCGGTCATGCAGGCCCTGCTGCTGGACCCCGACCTGGCCGAGGCCCGCGTCCCGCTGGCGGTGATCAAGGCGGGTGACGAGTGGGACCTGCTGGGTGCGCTGGACGAGTTCGCGCGCGCCGTCCGCTTCCGGCCCAACTACGCCACCGCTCACCAGTGGTACGCCGAGCACCTGGTATGCGCCGGATTCGAAGCGCAGGCGATCCGTGAGGCACGACGCGCACTTGCACTGGACCCACTCTCGCTGGTGATCAACGTCTCCTACGGAATCGTGCTGGTGGCGGCGCGCCATTTTGAAGAAGGCGTGGCGCAATTACGCAAGACCATCGAGATGGACGCCAATTTTTACCTTGCCCACCGCGTGCTGCGCGACGCCTATCTCGAACTCAACATGTACCCTGCGTCGATCGAGCACCATCGCCTGGCGGCGCGGCTTTCGGGTGAATCTCCCGAACTAGCGGAAGAGTGCGCGGCGGCCTTGCTCGCGGCCTACCAGCAGGGCGGCGCGCCACAGTATTGGCGCCAACGCATGCAGCAGAGCGAAGCCGACCGCCAGGCCGGCAAAACCCTGGCATACGACTATGCGGACGTCTCCCCTTACCACGTGGCGACCTTGCACGCCCGCCTGGGCGAAACCGAAGCCGCGGTCCTCTGGCTCAAGACTGCCTTTGAACGCCGCGACTATGGGCTGTGGTTCCTGCTCACCAACCCAGCCTTCGACGGCCTGCGTAGCCATCCGGAAGTGGCGGCCCTCATGAAACGGCTGCGGCTCGTTTCCTGAAGTGGGCTTTCGGGCACGTTTTCCCGTGCTGACTGCCACTTTTCTGTTGCATAAGCCGCAGCCGTTATTGAGAATTCTCCGACTCGAAACCAAGCAGGAGGAGACATGGCATTCCCCAAAGACAGGGACGACATGGCGGAGGAGTCGTCAAAAAAGAAATCCGCACCCAAGGGCAAAAAGGCGCCGAAGAAGGCTGCAAAGAAGCCCGTGAAGAAAGGCAAGAAGGGCAAGTGTTGAGGAGGAGTGGGAGCAGTTCCAGGGCTGTCCCCGCAGGTCACATCTCGTGTACCCCCTGTGCGCGCAGGAGGGTTTGCGACAGCCATGCCAGTCTCCGGACCGGCACGGTCTGAGGGAGGCGTCGCAAGGCGGAGAGCGACTGGGTGACGTGACGGTGGGCGGCCTTCTTACATTCAGCCAGCGCTCCGGAGCGCTCAATGGCCCGTACCGCCTTCCGCAGATCTCCCCGACCGGAACTTTCGTCGCTCAGATACCGGCGTAGGAATAAGGCATCGCGCCGTCCGGCCTGGCGCAGCGCCAGCAGCGCCGGCAGCCGCATTCTGCGATTCACCAGATCGCAACCGTAGCTCTTCCCCGTGTCGGCGGGCATGTTGATGATGTCCACCATGTCATCGGTGATGAACAGCGCCATGCCGTAGTGATAGCCGTAGCCACTAAGACTCGCGACTTCGGAAGCAGTCTTATTCGCCAGCAAAGCGCCGCACTCTGCCAATTGCGCAAAGTATTGCCCCACGCCCAGGGCGATCACGCGGTCGTACTGCCGGCGCGTCATGTTCAGGTTCCCGGTGTTGCGCACGTCCAGGTACTGCCCGACGTACAGATCAAAGACCACGCGGTTGAGGATCTCCATCACCCTAAGAGCGTCCCGAAACCGGCCACGCTGCAGCTCCTGGCTGATGGTGCGCAGCGCGGCGGACTGCATCAGTTCGGTGGCGATAATGGCATAACTCACGCCGTAAGCCTTGTGCAGGGCCGCATGGCCGTAGCGGAGATCCGAGCGATCGAAGATATCGTCGGTTACGAAGGCGGATGACTGCAACAAATGAAGCGCGGCGGCCAAACGGTCCACCTTGGCGGCGTCGGTCTCGCGGCGGCAGAACGCGTATTGGAAAACGAAAGCGTAATCGGCGGTCACCTGGCCGCGCAGAGTGGACATCATCATCTCGCGAAGGTAGGCATCGTCGCGCGGCAGTTGCTGCCGCAGAATTTTCTTGGACGTCGCGTGTGCTTGCCGGAAAGCGCGGCGAAACGCCGACATATGGTCGTTCACGTCTTCCCACCTGGGTGCATTACAAAGCGAGCGAACTATAACGTAAATGCCATAGCAGTAACTACAAGCTAGCTCACGAAAGCTCTTGGGAAGGGCACGGCTTCAGACGTGCCGCCCAGGGCCGCGAATAATGCGTGCTTTAGCCCCTGAGGGAATTCCGGCGAACGCGAATCAGGCCTGGTCAAACGAACCGCCGCGAGCCGGCCTCAAGTCGATGCCGAGCTGCTCGCACTTCTTGTAGAGGTGGCTGCGCTCCAGGCCGAGGGCGCGCGCGGTGTTGGTGATGTGGTGCTGGTGGCGCTGGAGTTCGGCGAGGATGGTCTGGCGCTCGAACTCGGCGGTGCGCTGGGAAAGCGGCCCGGAAGTGGCCGTCGAGGGCGCGCCAGCCGCGGGCGCCGGCGGCAGCGAAAGTTCAACCGTGGCCGCGTCCACTTCCCCGCTCACCGCCAGCAGCATAAGTCGTTCCACGACATTTCTCAGCTCGCGGATGTTGCCCGGCCAGGGATAGCCCTGCAGCGCGGCGACTGCCTCGGGGGCGAAGCGCATGGGCTTCCAGCCGTTCTGCGCGCATACCTGCCGCGAAAAATGGTCGACCAGCGCCGGGATGTCTTCCGTGCGCACGCGCAACGGCGGCAGCACGAGCGGAAATACGTACACGCGGTGAAATAAATCCTGGCGGAACTGTCCTATGCGCGCGAGCTCTTCCAGGTTGCGATGAGTGGCAACGACCACGCGCACATCAACCGCGACCGGGTGATCGCCGCCGACGCGCTCCACCTCGTTCTCCTCCAGAACGCGCAGCAGCTTGGCCTGCATGGTGAGCGGCATGTCGCCGATCTCGTCGAGGAACAGGGTGCCGCCGCTGGCCTGCTCGAATTTTCCGATGTGGCGCGAGGCGGCGCCGGTGAACGAGCCTTTCTCGTGGCCGAAGAGCTCGGACTCGATCAGCTCGGCGGGCACGGCGGCGCAATTCAAGGTCACGAACGGGCCGCCGTGTCGCGGGCCTTGCTCGTGCAGCGTGCGCGCGACGAGTTCCTTGCCGGTGCCGGTTTCGCCGCAGATGCAGACGCGCGTTTCACTGGCGGCGACGCGCTCGATCTGCGCCATCACGCGCCGCATCGCCTCGCCCGACCAGACGATTTCGTGTTTCCCCAGCCGGGCCTTGAGCTGCTGATTTTCCTGCTCCAGGCGCTTGAGCTTGAGCGCGTTCTCGACGGTGAGCAGAAGTTTTTCGGTGGAGAGTGGTTTCTCCAGGAAGTCGAGCGCGCCCAGCCGTGTGGCGCGCACCGCCATTTCGATGTGCGCCTGGCCGGACATCATCACGACGGGCGCGGTAACGCCGTTGGCCTTCAAGTCTTCGAGTAGCGCCAGGCCGTCGCGTCCGGGCATGACCACGTCGGATAGGATGAGGTCGAACTCGCGGGATTTGGCGAGTTCGAGCGCTTTGGCGGCGTTGTCACAGACGGTGGCCTCGTGCCCGGCAAGGCGGAAGGCGCGCGAGAGCGAGGCCAGCGTGTTCGCCTCGTCGTCAACGATTAGAAGTTGCGCTTTGGTGGGCACGGTTCCTCACATTAGCCTCGGAGGACACAGAGGGGAATTTACGAATTGAAGAATTGAAGAACTCGAGAATTGACGAATCACCGACCGCCGCCGCATTGCCACTCCCAATGCGTAAATTCTTCGCTTCGCGAATTCTTCAAAAGAGGTATCTGCTTGACTCAGGCGACCACAAGATATTGCGCTGTGCCGCCACTTGATGCCACAAACCATTGTGATTACCTGAGCGAAGCGCATACCCTTCTTCTTCAATTCTCGAATTCTTCAATCCCTCGGTGTCCTCTGTGGCTAACCTAGGTGATCGTCGCTGATTTGAACATATCGTTCGACGCGGCGGGCGCGGAACTTGCCCGCGGCAAATCAATACGGAATGTAGCCCCCTTGCCCGGCGTGCTGTTCACCGAGATGCTCCCGCGATGGTCGCTCACCACTGACTGCACAATTGCCAGGCCCAGTCCGGTGCCGTGGCGCTTGGTGGTGTAGTAAGGCGTAAACAGGCGCTCGCATTCCTCGCGCGTAAGGCCGCTGCCGGTGTCGGAGACCTCGATGCGCACGTGCTCAGGCGTGGTGCTGGTGCGCACGGTGATCGTGCCGCCTTCGGGCATGGCATCGAGCGCGTTTAACACCAGGTTCGACAAGGCGCGGTGCAGAAGATCGGGATCGGCGGCAACCGTATCCAGCGACTCATCCAATTCGACAGCGATCACGACGCGCGGCAGATCCTGTGTGGCACGGGTCTCCGACCCGTGACTCTGCCCCACACGCAATTGCGCTTCGTGCAGCTTCAGAACTTGACGAATGATCTCGTTGAGGTTCACCGGCTGAAGCTGTGGCTGCGGCATTTTGGAGAAGTCGCTGAAGCGGCCGACAATCGCCTTCAGATTGCCGAGTTCGGCGAGCAGGGTCGCGGTGCTCTCGCGGAAGACTTCGTCAAATTCGGTGGAATTGCGCGAGCGGAGCAGGTTCTCCACCGTGATTTGCAGCGGGAAGAGCGGGTTCTTGAGCTCGTGCGCCAGGCGGCGCGCGAGTTCGCGCCAGGCGGCGACGCGCTCGGCCTGCATGGCGCGGTCGTGCTGCTCGACCAGTTGATGGGTCATGGAATTGAACGATTCGGCGAGCTGGCCGATCTCGTCGTGCGAGGCGACTTCCACCTGCGTTTCCCAATGGCCGGCGGCAACCTCGCGCGCGGCCTCGGCCAGGCGCTCAATCGGCTGCGTCACCCGCGCCGCCACCCAGCCGCTGAGCAGAATCGCCAGTAGAATGCCGATCCCGCCCACGATCAGGGCAAAGGCGCCGATGTGGCGCTGCAATTCGATCAGGCCGCGCCGCGAGCTGCCGATCAGCAGCACGCCCAGGAGCGCGTCGTTCTCGCCCTTCAGCGGGATGGCGTGAAAGCTCTCGCTGTCGGCGGTGTCGGCGGACCACTGCACCACCTCGTCGGCATCGTGTTTATGCTGCTGCACGCGGGTGATGAGCGGCACCAGGCGGTCGGCATTGTCCACCGCACCGGCGGGGCCGATGAGCGACTGTGCCGAGAACCCGGGCTGCAGATTGCGGTAGAGCAGCGCGCGCATGCCGGCGGGCAGCGTCAGCGACGAGATGAATTCGCGGTCCAGGCGTTGGCCGCCGAGAACGAACAAAGGTTTGTCCCCGATGCTGACAGTGCGCGCCGCTACCAGCCCGAGCGTGGCGTCATCAGGCAGAGGAACAAGACGTAAGACTGCGCCCTTCGACGGCAGATCAGGCGCAATGTCTTCCTTGTAGCCGAACCGCGCCGGCCACTGCGCCGAGGAAATGATGGTGCCGTCGCTGGCAACAAATTCCAGCAGGTCGAGTTGGTGACTGTCGGCGACAGCCTTGGCTTCGGTCACGTAGGCGGAAGTGTCGGACCCGTGACTGAGGTCCAGCGCCATGCGCGAGACGGTGTCGCCGGCGGCGATGGCTTCGACGCGGCGGACCACTTCGTCGCCGCGGCGGGTGAACTCGCGGCGGAACTGCGCCACCAGGGCATCGCTGCGCTCGACGTCGGCGCCCTCGAAAGCGCGCCGCGTGCGCAGGGACACCACGGTGGAGACCCCGCCCACGGTGACCAGCACGATCAGCGCGAGCGCGATCAGAAGCCGGCGGCGAAAGCTCATCGCGCCTCCGGAGCGAGCCAGACGTCATCGATCGGCCAGCTTCCGTCGCGGGTGCGGGTCCAGTTACGGACGCGTGGGCTTACGGCGCAGGCGGCGGGCAGGTAGGCGATGGGCACGGCCCAATGATCCTGCAGAGCGAAGACAGTGGCGCGATAAATGTCACCCACCCTATCCGCTCCAAACCCGGGAGCGGATAAGGGTGGGGCAACCGCGAGAGTGGACGTTTCCGGCATCGTCAGCGCGAGTCGGTCGGTGCGCGCCAGTTCCGTCAGCGCCACGGCAGGATCGGTGGAGGCAAGGCGCATACGCACCAGTTCGATGTCGGGCACGGTGACGTTCTGCGTGCTGGGCAGCGTCTTCAGGGTGATTCCCGCATCGGCGGCATTCAACGCGATCCGTTCGGCGACCAATCGCGCCAGCGGATCGGCGGCGTCGTACACCAGCGTGAGTGGGGCGCTTTGCTTCGCCTCGGCGCGCAACTGCCGTGCGCGTGCCACCTGCGGCGTTGCCGCGAAGAGAAAAGCGTACCCCGTGATCCAGTTGGGCAACAGGCCGGCAGCGGGTTCGCCGTGCCGCTGCAGGAGAACGTTAAAGATGGAATCGCGGTCAACGGCGAGGGCAATGGCTTCGCGTACGCGCAGATCGCGCAGGTTGGAGTGGCTGAAGCGCAGCGCCAGCAGGTCAACGGGATCGCCGGCGAACACGCGCCGGCTGGACGGATTGGCGCGCGCGAGCTGGTCAGCCGCGACTTCAACCAAGTCGGCGCGGCCGAGTTCCAGGTCCATCATCTGCTCGCGCGGAAGGCGGTTGAACTGGATATCGATGGCATCCACAAACGGCCGCTCCTGCCAGCCGTCTTCCAGAGCTGCGAGCAAGATGCGGCGGCCGGGCTGAAATTCGCTTACGCGGAATGGGCCGGTGCCGAGCAGCTTGCCGTCACCGCGCAGCACGACCGAGTTGCGCGGGAGCGCCAGGAAGGCCGGCAAGTTGGGCAGGGGCTGCTCGGATTCGATGATCACCGCGTCACCGGTGGCGTGCACGCTCCAGTCAGGATTAGCTTCGTGCAGCGATTGCACAACAACGGCTGGCGTGAGCGCGCTGCTGTCGGAAAAGCGCACGCCTTGCCGCAGCATCAGACGCCAGCGATGTTCGTTTTCCTGTTGCCACGATAAAGCCAGCGACGGCAGCGGGCGGCCGCTGGCATCGAGTCGGACCAGCGTGTCGTACAGAAGCGGCGCGACTTGAGCGAAGCCGGGATCCTGCGTAGGCGCACCGGGATCAAGCGCCTGCGGTGCGACGCGCATTTCGATGCGCAGCGTGCCGCCGTAGCGCGGGCGCGTTTCCGCCCATGCCGCCGAGATCAGCAGTAGCACCGCAATGCTACTGGCCGCAGTTGATCGTAAGCTCGAACGCATCGTATTTGCCCGTTTTCAGATTGCGCACGACAGCGGTCGCACTGTGTGCGTCTGACGAAGTCCAGAGTGCAGTCACCGGTCCGGCGAATTCGACCGGCGCACTGACTTCGACCGGCTCGCGATCGGCAATTTCGAAAGCTCGCACCACGTCCGGCGATTCGCCATCTCCGGTTGCGGTAACCAGCAACTGCGTTTGCGCGCCGCAGGAACTCTTGACCGCCGCAAGATCGCTGCCCCAGTCACGCGCGCGCACGCTGACATCATTGACGCCGTCCATCAGGTGTACCGAACCGTCGGTTCGCGCGAACGCCCACAGCGTATATGTCGGGCGTGGGACTCCGGCAGCCGAGTAAAACGCGGGAACACTGCTCAACTTGCCGATCCCGGGTGTCACCACGCCGGTAAAGAAATTGTGCGAAGCGCCGAACAGCGCGGTCTGGCCCCCGGCAATGGGCCAAGGATCGTCGCCGGCGCGACAGTTCAAGCTCAGCGGCGGAGTGGCTGTGCTGGCGCAGACAACGCCGGGAAGATAGGCGTCAAAGAAATGATCGCGCGCCAGCACCAGGCGTCCGCGCATGTCGCGCGGCCAAGCGTGGGTGTGTGGGACGGCAGACTGTTCCGCCGGGGTCCAGCGGCCGGCGGTCATCTTGTACAGCGAGACGTTGGCCGCGTCGAGCACGACCATGTGCTCCTCGGCGCCGGCCTGCACGAGAGCGACGTCTAGGATCGGCGAATCCTGCGACCAGAGCTGGCTCTTGCGGATTACCACCAACGGCCCGATCTGCGCCGGCGCGGCCGCTTGCGGGCGCGGCGCGGTGACGATTCCCACTTTCGTTTCGTTCGCCTGGTGCACTTCGGCGACCCAGACGTAGCCCTGCGCGTTTTCCGAGAGCGTGAGTTTCACCTCGGCCGCGGCGGCGTTGGCGGTGACCACGCGCACGCCTGCCGCGCGCAGATCGTTCTGCAGATCGCGCTTGATGACCGGAACATAGTCGGCCGTCAACGACGAGATGTTGTGGACGGTGAGTGTGACCGTGCCCGGCCCGGTGATGGCGCTAATCTCGCGCGCCAGTTGCGCGACCGGCTCGGCCCATTGCGCCATGGCCGGCACGGACAAGAGAAGTGCGAGCACGACGAGCGCGCTAAACCGGGTTCCGTTGCGGGTCATGAAGCTGCGCGGATTATAACTCGCGATCAACATCGTTCCATCACGACGACGGTCGACGGTCGACAGCCGCTTGCCGTCAGCCGCCGACCGTAGACCGTCGACAGCTTCACCGCTGTCCCTGTTTCCCCTGCGGCGGCGGATCGTCTTCCCCACCCGACTGCGGCGGCGCGCTCAGGCTGCGGAGCACGTCGTTGGCGAAGAAGAATTTTCCATCCGAGGGCACCATCATCACCTGGATCTTGTCCGAGAGACGCTCGGCCACGATCTTGTTGATGAGCAACGGATTCTGCTTGAGTACCAGGGCTTCCGACTTCATGCGCTCGGCGTCGGCCGCGGCAGTGACGCGGATGCGGTTGGCCTCGGCGTCGGCGAGCAGGTTGCGCCGCTCCAGCTCCGCCTTGCTGTCAATCACCTTGGCTTGCGCCGCGGCCTCGGCATTCTTGATGGTCGTCTCCTTGCGCGCTTCGGCCTCGAGCCGCGACTGCTCGATTTGCTTCTGCTTCAGCGGCAGCGTGTACTGCATGGCATCGGACTCGCCCTTGGCCTGCAGCACGCGCACCTGTGCCTGGCCTTCGGCGCCCTTCACCTCGCGTACCTTCTGCGCCTCGGCCTGGAGCTCGGAAATGCGCACCTGCTTCTGCTGGATCTCGGTTTCCACGCCCATGCGGTCGTTCTCCTGCTCCCGCAGCAGCAGGGTTTCCAGGCCCTTGGCGTACTCCGGCGGCAACGTGATGTCGCGCAGCATGACTTCCTTCACGCGAATGCCGTCGGCGCCGAGTTTTTGCGTGATGATCTTCTCCGCCTTGGAGCGCACTTCTTCGCGCTTGGCGGAGAAGACGTCGCGTACGGTGTAGTTGGGTACCAGTTCGCGCCACGCGCTGGCCACCACCGGCGGCACCAGTTCAGTGTCCACCGGCTGCGGCAGGTGGCTCTGGATGTGGTCGAGGCGGTTGGGATCGAGGCTGTAGCGCACGGTGATCGCGAGCCCGAGTGAAAGGCCTTCCTTCGCCTGCACGTTCAGCGGCTCGACTTTTCTCTTGTCTTTGGATTTGTCGACTTCGCTCGTCACGCCGGTGGTGTATAGGTGGTCGCGCGTATCGAACATCTCCACACGATCGATAAACGGCTTGACCAGGTGCACGCCGGGATAGAGCGTTCCGGGACGCGTCCCCATGATCTGGCTGACGCGCACGCCAGCCATCCCGCTAGGGACCACGATGATACTCAGCGCGATCAGCAGCGGCGCCCACGCCACCGTCACCAGCGCCACGGCGGTGCGCCAGCGCAGGGGTGCGGGTTCAGGAAATCCGGTGCGGCGGTGTTGGAGTTCTGCGTACAATTCGTACGCCACGACGGCGAGCGCGGCGATGAACATCCCGATCGCGCCGGCCAGCAACAAGTACTTCAATGCGAGCATAGTTTCCTCCCTTACTTCTCGGAATTTCCGAAGAGATCGTCTTCCGGCTGGGGCCGCGGCGCGGGACGGCGTAGCGGCCGCAGCAGGTGGAACAGGCCGCCGAAGATGAACTCCTCCAGCAGCAGCGCGCAGGTGAGGGAGAAGAAGAGTCCGGCGATCACTACCGTTACTGAAATCGCGTCCTGCATTGGCCTTCTCCTCTCTCCTGCGTAGTCGCCAGTCCGTAGTCAGTAACTCGTAGTCCGAGTCGTCATTGGCTTCCGGTGCCGGTCGAAACCGGCTGGGCCTGCGCGACCACCGTTTCGGTGGAACCGAAGATCTGCGCCGTCTGTGCGTCGGCTTCCGCGCGGATCACAACCGTATCGCCCACGCGCACCATGTCGAACACCTGCTCCAGGTCGCGCTTGGCCATGCGGATGCAGCCGTGCGAGGCCGCCTTGCCGATGGAGCGCGGCGCGTTCGTGCCATGAATGCCGTATCCCTTGAGGCTTAGGCCCATCCAGCGCGAGCCCAGCGGGTTCGCGGGCCCGGGGCCGATCACCGTGCCCTTGTGGTAGTAGGTGGGATTGGTGAGGCGGTTGATGATCTGGAACTCACCATCGGGGCTTGGGCTGACTTCGGCGCCGACCGCAACCGGAAACACCTTGAGCACGCGGCCCTCTTCCAGCACCGCGAGCTTCCGGTCGGGAATGCTGACCAGTACCTGACGCGAGGGCTGCTGCCTGGTCTGCGCCAGGGCTTCGACGGTGGCCATCAGAAGGACCGCAACCAGCCAGCTCGCCTTCGACATCCGCTTCGAGTTGCCGCTGATCTTGCGCATCGCCTTTGCCTCTCGACCAGGACATAAGGCAATGTGGCAGCCGAATTCTAAGTTGTTGGTGAGATGAGACTTATTACCGCGATGGGCGGCGGCGTTGTGTCACGGTACACACGAGTGTGTCAGGGATGACACGTTGGGCAGAGATTGATTGACAAAAAATGTCAATGAGGGAGGCTCGCTATGCGGTAGCTTATCTTGGGATTCGGCACGAAGACTTAAGTTTTCAATCGCGCAGCGAAAATTGACACTTGCTAGTGTTGCCGCTCGGGCATCCCGGGTCAAAAAACCTCACGAACACAGTTTTTGCAGCGAGTGTTGCGGCGTCCGACCGGGTTAATGCGGCGCGATCGGAGACTGCTCGCCTGGATCGGCTTGGCAGTGCGTGCTTGAACAAAACCGACTCCGACGAAGATAATGCCAAGGTTTGCAGCTGGTGAGCGAAAAGCAGGCTTGCAGCACTAATCAGGAGCGATAGATGAAACGGGGCATTGTGTCGGTGGCGGTCGTGTTCGCATTCCTCGTAACACTGGCAGGTTGCGGCAAAAGCAGCAGTTCCTCGCCGACCACTTCCGTGACCGTCACGATCGCGCCGACTACTGCGACCGTGAACACAGGCGCCACGCAGCAGTTCACCGCCACCGTCGGCAACACCACGAATACGGCCGTGTCCTGGTCGGTGAACGGCGTTACCGGTGGCAATCAGACCGTTGGGTTCATCTCCTCCTCCGGGCTGTACACCGCGCCGAACACCGTGCCGACGCCGGCTACCGTCACGGTGACTGCCGTTTCGCAAGCCGACACGGCGGTATCGGGCACGGCGCAGGTCACCATCACCGCGCCTTCGACTCCGGCCGCAAGCCTGACAGTGAGTCCCCAGGCGGTCACCATGCCCGCCGGGGGCCAACAGACATTTGCGGCGACGGTGAGCGGCAATCCGATCGCGGTGAATTGGACCCTAAGCTGCCAGTCGGCCGTGGCGGGCGCTTGTGGAACTATCACCACGGCGGGCGTGTACACCGCCCCGGCTGCGCCGCCACCGGGAGCAAATGTGACCGTTACCGCCGCGGCGCAAGACAACAGCGTACCGGCGGCGGGCGCCGTCGTCACCGTGCAGTTCTCCAACGGCACTTTGAACGGGAAGTACGCATTCTCCTTGGCCGGGCAGAACGCGGGCGTTTCCTACCTGGCGGCGGGCAGCATCACCTTTGACGGCAACGGCAACATCACGGGCGGCACGGAAGACATCAACAGCGGCGGCGTTTCCTCGGTGTCCATCAGTTCCGGCACTTACCACATCGGTACCGATGGGCGTGGCAACGCCGGCGTGGTGACCTCGGGTGGCCCAGTCAATTGGCAGTTCGTCGTCATCAACCATGCGCACGCGTTCGTGATCCGCTTCGATTCCGGCGTCCCCAGCGCCAGCGGGACGATGGACCTTCAAGACGCGTCGCAATTCACCTCCGCCGGATTCAACGGCAGTTATGCGTTCAACCTTTCGGGCGCGAATTCCAGCAACAAGCCCGGATCGCTGGCCGTCGCGGGCGCGCTCACCTCCACCGGAGCGGGCGTCATCGGCAGCGGCATGCTTGACGTTAACAACGCCGGAACTCCGTCAACCGGCTTGAGCCTGAGCGGCACCTACGCCACGCCTTCCTCTTCTTCTGGACGCGGCACCATGATTCTGGCCGGCGGTATCGGCACGCAAAACCTCGCGTACTACATCGTGGACGCCACGCACGTGAAAGTCATCGAGACCGACGCCGCCACACAGCTTTCTGGCGACCTGTTCAAGCAGCCAGCGGGACCGTTCAGCAACGCCAGCTTCAAGGGCGGATTCGCGTTCGCGTTTCTTGGTTCGACCAGCAGCGGCGCGTTTGGCGAGGGCGGCGTCATCACGCTGGACGGCGCCGGCACGGTGACGGTCGGGACGATGGACATCAACGCCAATGGTAATCCGCAGAACAGCCTCGCGGTTTCCGGAACCTACAACGTGGTTGATGTAACGACCGGGCGCGCGACGGCATCGCTATTGGTAGGCGGTTCGACGCTGCTGTACACGCTGTACCCGCAAAGCAACGGCGCGCTCAGCGTGGTGGAGATTGACACCTCGAACACCGTCGCCGGCCGCGCGCTGCCGCAACCGTCGGCATCGTTCGCCGGAGGATCGCTGGTGGGCGACTACGGTTTGAACCTCAGCGGAACCGACTTCACCACCAACCCAGGCGAGCAGGACATCGTGGGGCACGCGGTTCCGAACGGCGGCAGCACCATCGGCGGCAACCCCAGCGACCCCAGTTTGGTGGATATCAGCGACAACGGGGTGCTGGCGCGCGCGGCGAAGCTTTCCAGTGGCACCGGCGGTTACTCGGTAAGTTCGTCAGGGCGCGGTTCGGTCACGCTGACCACGGACTCCAGCACGTTCTCCACCGGCAACTTTAGTTTCTACATTGCGGACACCAACAACGTGCTCTTCCTGGAGTCCGACGGCAACCGCGTCCTGGTGGGAATCATGCAGAAACAGTTCTGACGCAATGTTCCGCGGATGGAAAAGGCTGCCAAGGACCCATATCGGAAATGGCAGTCAGAGCTGGGGGATTCCGTCAAAAAATCGCGGCGACGGTGCTGCTGTGCTTGGGCGCAATGGCGTGCGTTGGCGCCGATAACCGGCCCACAACCGCGCTCGATGCGGGCTATCGCGATATGTACAACCTGCAATTCGGCGAGGCCCACCACGCGTTCGAGCAATGGCGGCAGGTGCATCCCGACGATCCGCTCGGCCCGGTGTCGGATGCCGCCGCCCACCTGTTTTCCGAGTTCGACCGCCTGCACATTCTGGAAAGCGAGCTGTTCGTGGACGACGAGAAGTTCGAGAACCGTTCCCGGCCGGCGCCGGATCCGCAGGTCAAGCAGGCTTTCGACGCGCAATTGTCGAAGGCGAAGCAGCTCGCGCAGCAGGCGCTGGCACGCAATCCGCGCGACACCAACGCGCTGTTGGCCAACATCCTGGCGTTGGGGCTGGAGGGCGACTACCTGGCACTGATCGAGAAGCGCGACACGCAGGCGCTGAAGCTCTTGAAACAGGGGCGGGCCGCGGCCGAGAAGCTGCTCGCGGAAAATCCCACCTGCTACGACGCGTATCTGGCCGTCGGGGTGGAAAATTATCTGCTCAGCCTGAAACCCGCGCCGGTGCGCTGGATCCTGCGCATCGGCGGAGCGCAGACGGACAAGTCGCTGGGCATTGAAAATTTGCGGGTCACGGCCGAGAAAGGCCACTATCTTCTGCCCTACGCGCGTTTGCTGCTCGCCGTGGCCGCGCTGCGCGACCACGACCGGGTGGGCGCACGTCTCCTGCTGGAAGGCCTGGTAACCAATTTCCCGCAGAATCATCTTTATCGTAAGGAACTGGCGAAGCTGGAATAAGGTGTGGAATGAGAATTGCTGGCGCCGGCACCGCGTTTCCGCAATACGTCTATGACCAGCAGGCGATCGTGGCCGCGCTCAAAGAATATTGGGGCGAGCGCCTGCAGCGCCCCGAGTTGCTGCAGCGCCTGCACGCGCGCTCCGGCGTCGAGCGGCGACATCTCGTCATGCCCACGGAAGCGTATGCCGCGGTGGATACCTGGGGAAAAGCGAACACGCTGTGGATCGAACACGCGCAGGAGCTGGGCCACAACGCCATCTGCCGCGCCATCACGCCGCTGGGCCTGGCTCCCACTGACATCAACGCGCTGTATGTCGCCTCCGTAACCGGTGTCGCCAGTCCGTCGCTGGACGCGCTGCTGATCAACCGCATGGGCCTTTCGCCCAACCTCAAGCGGGCGCCGATCTTCGGGCTGGGATGCGTTGCTGGCGCCTGGGGCATTGCGCGCGCCGCCGATTACGTGAAGGCCTATCCCGATCAGATCGCAGTAGTGCTGTGCGTTGAGCTGTGCTCGCTGACCTGGCGCCGCGACGACGTGTCCGCCGCGAACCTGGTTTCCACCGGCTTGTTCGGCGATGGCGCCGCGGCGGCGGTGATCGCCGGCGCCGAGACCGGACTTGCGGGCCCGCAAATCATCGATACCCGGTCGGTGTTCTATCCCGGCACCGAAGAAGTTATGGGCTGGGACATTTCCGAGAACGGCTTCCGCATCGTGTTGTCGCCGGACGTCCCCTTGGTGGTGAAGCAGCATTTACGCTCCGACGTTGATTCGCTCCTCGCCGAGCACGGGCTGGGCCGCCGCGACATAGCAAGCTGGATCATCCACACGGGTGGCCCCAAAGTGCTGGAGGCGGTGGAGGAGGCGCTCGAATTGCCGGAGGGCGCGCTCGATCCTTCGTGGGAGTGCCTGCGGCAGGTGGGAAACCTTTCGTCCGCATCGGTGCTGTGCGTGCTGCAGGATTTTCTGGCCCACCGCCGCGGCGCGCCCGGCACCTACAGTGTGCTGGCGGCAATGGGGCCCGGCTTCTGCTCCGAGGTGGTGCTGCTGCGCTGGTGACTCGCACACCTAATTCTTCAGCACCGAGACACCGAGGAATACCCCTAAATCGCGACAAAAATTTACGGCTCCGCACTCGACACCAGGTACTCGGTACAAATTCCGCTGTATATTGACTTCGCATCATGCCCAACTTTGTCACCGGACTGGTCTGCGTTTTGTGCCGCTCGCGATTTTCCACGCGCGTGGGCTACACGTGTCCGCGGTGCGGGATTACCGGCATCCTCGATGTGCAGTACGACTACCCCGCCATTGCCAAAGTGCTCACGCGCAAAAAGCTGGCGGCGCGCGCCGATCCTACCCACTGGCGCTACCGCGAACTGCTGCCCATCGCCGACCAAGCGCAGCTTCCGTCGCTGGCGGTGGGATGGACGCCGACGATTGCGGCCGACCGGCTGGCGCGACATATCGGAGTGCGCGAACTGCTCATCAAGGACGATGGCCGTAATCCCACCGGCTCGCTGAAAGACCGCGCCAGTTCGGTCGGCGTGGTGAAGGCGGCGGAGAAGCGGCGCAAGATCATCGCCTGTGCCAGCACCGGAAACGCGGCGTCGTCGCTGGCGGGCATGGCCGCGAGCATGGGACTGCGCAGCGCCATCTTCGTGCCCCGGCGCGCGCCCGAACCGAAAGTCACCCAGCTCCTGATCTTCGGGGCGACCGTGCTGCGCGTCGGCGGCAGCTATGAGCAGGCGTTCGAGCTGTGCCAGCAATCGTGCGAGCGCTGGGGCTGGTATAACCGCAATTGCGCCATCAATCCCTACCTGGTGGAAGGAAAGAAGACCGTCGGGCTGGAAATTGCCGAGCAACTGGAGTGGCAGCCGCCGGATTGGATCGCCATGTCGGTGGGCGACGGCTGCACCATCGCCGCCGCGTGGAAGGCGTTTCGCGAACTGAAAGCCATTGGCCTGATCGCGCGCACGCCGCGCATGTTGGGCGTGCAGGCGCTGGGTGCGGCTCCGGTCACTGCGGCGTTCCGCACGCACCGGCCGATGGAACCCATCGAAGCGAAAACTATAGCCGACAGCATCGCCGTCGGAGTGCCGCGCAACTGGAAGAAGGCGGTGACGGCAATCGAGGAATCCGGCGGCACCATGATCAACGTCGCCGACGACGAAATTCTCGACGCGATGAATTACACCGGCCGGCTCACTGGAGTCTTTGCCGAGCCCGCCGCCGCTGCTTCCGTTGCCGGACTCAAGCGCGCCGTGGCGGAAGGCCTGGTGCCGCGCACCGGTCGCGCCTTGGCGGTCGTGACCGGCAGCGGATTGAAGGACGTCCGGGCTGCGCGGCGGGCGGTCGGCAATCCGTTCGAAGTTCTACCCGACGGCAGCGGCCTGGAGGAAATCCTCGCGCGCCAGGGGATGATTCCGACAGCGCAATCCGCCGCCCATCCATGAGCCCGAAGCCTACCCCCAACTCGCTGCTTGTCCGCGACATTCACACGCTGGTCACGATGGAAAGCGACGCGTTGCTGCGAAGCGCGTTTATCTATGCCGAAAACGGCGAGATTAGAGAGATCGGCACGCGGGTTCCGGCCGTCCTGCGCGCGGAAAAAACAATTCGCGCGCCGTACGCCGTGGCCGTGCCGGGCCTGATCAATACCCACCACCATCTCTTTCAGACGCTCACCCGCGCCTGCACCGCGGCGGCGAATGTCGGGCTGTTTGACTGGCTGACTGCGCTCTATCCGCGCTGGGCGCGCATTGACGACGAGGCGGTTAACACGGCGGCGCTGGTCGGCGTGGCCGAGCTGATGCTCAGCGGCTGCACCACCACCAGCGATCATCATTACTTATTCCCGCGCGGGCAGAAAAAGCTGATTGACGCCGAGATCGCCGCCGCGCGCCGCATCGGCATCCGCTTTCATGCCACGCGCGGCAGCATGAACGTGGGAGTCAGCCGGGGCGGTTTGCCTCCGGATTCGGTGGTGCAGAACACCGACGAGATCCTGGAAGATTCCGAACGCGTCATCCGCAAGTATCACGATCCGCGGCCCGGCTCGATGCTGCGCGTTGCCCTGGCGCCGTGCTCGCCGTTCACGGTGGATGCTGAACTGATGCGCCAGACCGCGGCGCTTGCCCGCCAACATGGCGTCCGGCTGCACACGCATCTGGCCGAGACGCGCGATGAAGAGGCGTACTGCCGCAAGCGCTTCCGGCAGCGCCCTCTCGACTTTCTTCGCCAGTGCGAGTGGCTGAATGAAGACACCTGGGTCGCGCACGGCATCTATTTCAACTCCGCGGAATGTGTGCGGCTGGGACGCGCGCGCGTCGGCGTGGCGCACTGCCCGACCTCAAACATGCGCCTGGCCTCCGGAATCTGTCCGGTCGGGAAGCTGCAGCGCGCCGGATCGCCCGTCGGACTTGGCGTGGACGGCAGCGCCTCCAACGACAGCTCCAACATGCTCGCCGAGGCGCGCCAAGCGTTGTTGTTGAACCGCCTGGCGCGCGGTGCTTCCGCCGTCAGTGTGCAGGATGCGTTGCGCATGGCAACCGTGGAAGGCGCGAGCTGCCTGGGCCGCGACGACATCGGCAGGTTGGCGGTCGGCAAGCGCGCCGACATCGCCCTGTTCGACCTGCGCGACATCGGATACAGCGGCGCGGAGGACGCTCTCTCCGCCCTGCTGCTGTGTGCTCCGACACGCGTAAATACCTTGGTGATCGAAGGCCGCGTGGTGGTCGAAGGCGGCAATCTGCAAGGCATTTCGCTTAGCCCGATCCTGAAGCGTCACCGCCGGATCGCGGCGAGAATCGTTGGCCACCCTTCGCTGCTTTGATATATTAAATATTTGTCCTGGCTGGCCATTTTTTGCAGTTCTCGCCCGTGTCCCCCTCACGCGGAGACTGGAGAACGCAGTGTTCGACCACATCCAAGCCTTCTATCAGCCGACCAGCGTCCGTGAGGCGGTGCGCCTGTTGCACGGCGGCAAGGGCCGGGGCCGGGTGGTTGCCGGCGGCACCGATCTGGCCCTGCTGCGCGACCGCTCCATCCGCTTTCTGGTGGGCGTCGCGCATCTCGGCCTCGACTACATCCGCCGCGATCCGAACGGCTGCGACATCGGCGCCGCGTGCACGATGGCGGCGCTCGAACAGTCTACGATCGTGCGCGGAATCGCCGGCGGCATTCTCGCCCGCGCCGCCGCAACCTGCGGGTCTATCCAGATTCGCAACGTGGCAACCGTGGGCGGCAATCTCGCCAACGGGTCGCCGGCCGCCGACACCGCGACGCCGCTGCTCGCCATGGACGCCATGGTGGTATTGCAAACCGACACGGGCCGCCGCCGCATAACGCTGTGCGAGTTCTTCGCCCTGCCGCAGAAGCGGCGCATCAACGGCGGACTGTTGGTGCAGATCTTCGTCCCCAAATGCAAAGGTCGCGCCGGGTGGTCGTTCCAGAAATTCGGGCGCACGGAAACCGACATCGCGATTGTCAACGCGGCCGCCGGACTGGGTATTGCGAAAGACGGCACCTGCGCATGGGCGCGCATGGCCCTCGGCGCCGTTGCCCCCGCGCCGATGCGGGCGGAGAAGGCGGAAGCGCTGCTGGCCGGCCAGGCGATCACCGCCGACCTGATCGAACGCGCGGCGGAATCGGTCGCGCGCGAAGTGCAGCCCATCACCGACCAGCGCGCGCCGGCCGAGTATCGCCGCGAACTCAGCCGGGTGCTGGCGCGCCGGGCGCTGCGCGAGTGCGCCCAGCAAGCGGGGTGCGCGCTATGAACCGCAACGGGCAGCGCAAGAATTCCATGGACATCCAAGTCCGCATCAATGGCGAAACCCGCGCCTGGACCATCGCTCCCGGCGACCTGCTGCTCGACGTGCTCCGGCGCGAGGGGTACTTCGGCGTGAAGCGCGGCTGCGAAACCGGCGAGTGCGGCTGCTGCACCATCCTGCTGAATCAAAAGCCGGTGAACTCGTGCATGATTTTTGCCGCGCAGGCGAAGGGGTGTGAAATCACGACCGTCGAGGGCGTCGCGCACGGCGACACGCTCGATCCGGTGCAGCAAGCTTTCCTCGACCACGGCGCGGCGCAGTGCGGCTTCTGCACGCCCGGCATGATCCTCAACACCAAGGCGCTGCTGCGCGAACATCCGCACGCGACCGAAGAACAAGTTCGCGAAATGCTTTCCGGCAATTTCTGCCGCTGCACCGGGTTCAAGAAGCCGGTGGAGGCGGTGCTTGCCGTGTCGCAGAACGGCCCCAGGCATTGCGAGGAAACTCCCGCCGCAAGCCGGCATCTGGTGGTCGGCCATTCGTTGCAGAAAACCGACGGCGTGAAGCTGGTGACCGGGGGGCCGTGCTTCACCGACGACATCCACCTGCCGGGCATGCTGATCGGGAAAATCCTGCCCAGCCCGCACGCGCACGCGCGCATCAAGCGCATTGACGTCCGCAAGGCGCGCGCGCTGCCGGGCGTGCACGCCGTGCTTACCTATAAGGATGTCCCGCACGTGCCGCACACCACCGCCGGCCAGAGCTGGCCGGAACCATCGCCTTACGATACATATCTGCTGGACTCCAAAGCGCGCTTCGTCGGCGATCGCGTCGCAGCGGTAGCCGCCGAGTCGCGTGCCATCGCGGAAGAAGCTCTACGCCTCATCGAGGTGGACTACGAGGTCCTGCCCGCCATCCTCGACATGGAGCAGGCCTCAAAGCCGGGCGCGCCCATGATCCATGACGAACCCGACTCGACCGGGATCCACGACGCGAAGCACAACGTCGCCGCCTACATCAAGAAAGAGCTCGGCAACGTCGAAGAAGCGTTCCGTGGCGCCGATGTGGTCATCGAACGCGAGTTCCGCACCCACCGCCAGCAGCACGCCATGATGGAGCCGCACGTCTCCATCGCCTGGCTCGATGAAGACGGGCGGCTGACGATCCGCAGCAGCACCCAGGTGCCCTTTCACTCGCGCCGCCAGGTGGCAATGATCCTGCAACTGCCGGTGCAAAAGGTGCGCTTGATCAAGCCGCGCATCGGCGGCGGCTTCGGCGGCAAGCAGGAAATGCTGCTCGAAGACATCACCGGCGCGCTCGCGCTGGCCACGCGCCGCCCGGTTAAGATCGAGTACACGCGCGAAGAAGAGTTCTACATGGCGCGCAGCCGCCATCCGCAGATTCTGAAGGTGAAGATCGGCGCCCAGCGAGACGGCACCATCGTTGCCAACCAGATGTCGGTGCTCGCCACCACCGGCGCCTACGGCAGCCATTCCTCCACCGTGCAGGGCAACACCGGCAGCAAGGTCCTGCCGCTCTACCGCGCGCCCAACATGAAGTTCGATTGCACGGTGGTCTACACCAACTGCCCGGTCGCGGGCGCTTTCCGCGGTTACGGGTGCCCGCAGGGGTTCTTCGCCCAGGAGAGCGTGATGGACGAGATCGCGCACGAGCTCGGCATGGACCCCATCGAGTTGCGGCGCAAGAACCTGATCCGCGCCGGCGACGTTGACGAACTCTCCGCGCAACTCGGCGAAGGGCGCAAGGGACTGCCGCGCAACATCCGCACCTGCGGCATGCCCGGCTGCCTGGAGCGCGGCGCACAGGCGCTCGACTGGGAGGGCAAGCGCAAATCGCTGCCGGATAAATCCTCGCACCTGCGCCGCGGTGTGGGCGTTGCGTGTTCGATCCAGGGCAGCGGCATCGCCGGCGTGGACTGGGCCGCCGCGCTGATGAAGATCAACGAGGACGGCTCGTTCAACCTGCAAGTCGGGGCCGCCGACCTCGGCACCGGCGCCGACACGGTTCTGGCGCAGATCGCCGCCGAAACCCTGGGCGTCACGCTCGACAAGATGATCGTCTGCTCCGGCGACACCGATTTCACGCCCTTCGACGTCGGCGCCTACGCGTCGAGCACCACCATCATTTCCGGCGGCGCGGTGAAGAAAGCGGCGGAGAAAGTCCGCGCCCAGATTGTCGACGTTGCTGCTCGCATGTTGGAGGTCGCGCCCGAAAAAGTCAGTCTTGGCAACAACGAAGCGTTCACCGTGTGCGAGTGCCGCAAATCGGTGAGCATGGCCGACATCGCGCGCCACGCCATGTACAAGGACAAAGTCCAAATCATGGACAGTGCTTCGCACTGGAACACCGACAGTCCTCCGCCGTTCTGCGCCACGTTTGCGGAGGTCGAGGTGGATACGGAAACCGGCAAGGTGCGCGTGGTGGAGCTGGTCACCGCGGTTGACTGCGGCGTTGCCATCAATCCCATGGCGGCCGAAGGCCAAAGCGAAGGCGCGGTTGCACAAGGGCTGGGGTACGCGCTTACCGAGGAAATGCTGCTGGACGAAACCGGCCGCATGATCAACCCCAATTTCCTCGACTACAAAGTTTTCTCGGCGAAGGACATGCCGAAACTGACCACCATCCTGGTGGAAACCGAGGAACCGCTCGGGCCCTACGGTGCGAAATCCATCGCCGAGGTGCCAATCAACGGCCCGGCGCCGGCGATCGCCAACGCGATTTATCACGCCATTGGCATCCGCTTCCGTCAGTTGCCCATTCGGCCGGAAGTGGTGCTGAAGACGCTGCAGGAGCAAGCGAAACAGCGCACCACCGCGCCCGTTGCCCGTAAGCACGTGGGTCGCAGAGCGCGCAAAGCGGTCGCGTCCGATTGATGGCAGCGTGTAGCAGGGCACGACTTCAGTCGTGCCGCATGAGGTCGCAATGGGGGGCGGCTTTAGCCGCTGAAATCGCAGGGGCTGAAGCCCTGCGGAGGAGGAAATCCTAATCGACACGGTTATTGCCGTGCCCTGATACGTGGATCACGAGATCACGATATAGACAACATCATGAGCCCACTCGATACTCTTCGCCAGCAGCGCGCCGCCATCGCCGACGGCGCAAAGAAATACGAACAGTCCATGGTCCGCTTCCTGCGCGACCTGATTGCCATTCCCGCCGAAAGCTCGCAGGAAGGCTCGGTCATCCAGCGCATCAAGCAGGAAATGGAACACGCCGGCTTCGACGAAATCCGTATCGACAAGATGGGCAACATCCTCGGCCGCATCGGCTCGGGCAAGCGCATCATCATGATGGACTCGCACACCGACACGGTCGGCGTCGGCGACCTCAAGGAATGGAAGTGGGACCCGTACCGGGGCAAGGTCGAGGACGGTTACGTTTACGGGCGCGGCGCCTGCGACCAGCGCTGTGGGATGGCCAGCATGGTGTACGGCGCCAAGTTGATCAAGGACCTTGGCCTCGGCGGCGACTACACCTTGTGGTGTGTCGGCAGCGTGCAGGAAGAAGATTGCGACGGCCTGGCGTGGCTCTACATCCTGCGCGAAGACGGCATCAAGCCCGACTGCGTGCTGATCACCGAACCCACGAACCTGCAGGTGCATCGCGGCCAGCGCGGGCGCATGGAGATCGAGGTCCACATCCGCGGGCGCTCCTGCCATGCCAGCGCGCCCGAGCGCGGCGACAACCCGATCTACAAGATGACCACGCTGCTGCGCGAAATCGAGCAACTGAACACGCGCCTGCGTGACGACAAGTTTCTCGGCAAGGGCACCATCACGGTGACGCAGATCCGCTCGCTGTCGCCGTCGCTGTGCGCGGTGCCGGGATCGTGTTCGATTCACCTCGACCGGCGATTGACAACCGGCGACACGAAGGAAAGCGCGGTTGCGGAAGTGCGTGCATTGTCCGGCGCGCGCGATGCCGAGATCGAAATCCTGAATTACGAAGTCCCCAGCTACACCGGGCTCGTCTATCCGATGGAGAAGTACTACCCGACGTGGGTGGTCGACGAAGATCATCCGCTGGTGCAGTCGGCGGTGGAAACCTACCGCGCGCTCCATGGCCGCGCGCCCGTGGTGGACAAGTGGACGTTCAGCACCAACGGGGTGGGCTCGATGGGAATCTGCGGCGTGCCTACGGTCGGTTTCGGCCCCGGCAACGAGGTGGACGCGCACGCCGTCACCGAGCGCGTCGCCATTGACCACCTGGTGCAGGCCGCGCAGTTCTACGCCGCGTTTCCGCTGGTGTTCGCGCACACGCTGGAGCGCGAGCAGTTGGCCAAAGCCGGGGCCCAGTAACAAGTCGGCAAAGTCGCATGTATCAGGGCACGACTTTAGTCGTGCCGAAACGGTAAGCGATGCACGGCTTTAGCCGCTGCGGTAGGCCAGGGGCCCAAGCCCCGAAAATGCGCAACTAACGACGAAGCAAATGTCCGAGTTGATCCCCATCCCGCTTCCGCTGCAGCTCACGCGCGCCTTTCTGGAATATGCGCGCGAGGGGAAAATCTTCGACCTGCCGAAAGCAAAGTTCTATCGCGGCGTTGCCGGCGTGGACACCTCGGTCACCTTCCACGGCCGGTGCGCCGCCAATCCCGTCGGTCCCGCCGCCGGGCCGCACGACCAACTCGTGCAGAACATCGTTCTCTCCTGGCTTGCCGGCTCGCGCATTATCGAGCTCAAGACGGTGCAGATCATGGACGAGCTCAAGATCCCGCGTCCCTGCATTGACGCCACCAACGTCGGGTACAACGTCGAGTGGTCGCAGGAGCTGAAGCTGGAGCAGTCGCTGCGCGAGTACGTCGCGGCAATGATGTTCATCGAGATTCTGAAAGCCTCGCGGCTGCTGGGCGACGAATTTGCCGGGCCGTTCACCGATACGATTTACGACATGAGCGTGGGCTACAGCCTGGAGGGCATCCGCTCGCCGCGCGTGCGCCAGTGGATCGAGAGCATGAAGGATGCGCGCGCCATCATTGACGAGCTGCGCGCCACGCTCACCGGCCCGTGGGCGCGATACCGCGACCTCGACTTTCCCACGCGCGTCAGCGATACCATCACGCTCTCCACCTTCCACGGCTGCCCGGCGCACGAGATCGAGGGCATCGTCACCTTCCTGCTCACCGAGATGGACGTGCACGTCTGCGTCAAGCTCAACCCGACGCTGCTTGGCTTCGAGCAGGTGCGATACCTGCTGCATGACGTGCTCGGCTATGGCGATATCCAGGTTGCCGCCGACGCCTTCGAGCACGACCTGCAATTCTGCGACGCACTCACCATGCTGCCGCGCCTGGCCGGCGTGGCGCGCTCCCGCGGCAAGCGCCTGGCCGTCAAATTTAGCAACACGCTGGTGGTAAAAAACCATCGGCGCATGTTCAGCGACGAAGTCATGTACATGTCGGGCCCGCCGCTGCACGTGATCACCCTGAACCTGGTGAAGAAATTTCGCGAGCACATGGGCGGCGCGTTTCCCATCTCGTTTTCCGCCGGGCTCGACCAGCACAACGTCTGCAATGCCGTGGCGATGAACTTCGTGCCCGTCACCACCTGCACCGACCTGCTGCGTCCGGGAGGCTACGCGCGCCTGCCCAAGTATCTGGAGAACCTCGGCGCCAGGATGCGAGAGCTCGGCGCGCCACGGATTCACGACTTCGTCGTCCGCTATGCCGGACAGGGCGAAGCTGCAATCGACTCCGTCGTCGCGGCACTTGCGCAGCGCTTTCCTGCGTCCGCGATCACCGAAATCGTCGCCTCGCGGATGAAGGCCTGGCTCGCAACCCCCGGCGCGGCGTTGCATGAAGCCTGTGCCGGCTTGCAGCGCGAACTCAGGTCCGGGCGCATTCCGTCGCCCGCGCTCGCCGATGCGCTGCAGGACGAGTTGACCGTGCTGGAGGGCGCGCTGGTCGAGGCCGCGGGCGTGCTCAACACGCCGGGGATCGTGGACGCCACTACCGCCGACCCGCGCTATCGCTGGGAGAAAAACAAGGCGGCGCCACGCAAGATCGGCTCCAAGCTCTGGCTCTACGACTGCATCAGTTGCGATAAATGCGTGCCCGTCTGCCCCAATGACGCCAACTTTGTTTACGAAAACGAAGCGGCGGAAATCGCCTACCACAATTACGAGCTGCTGCCGACCGGTGAAGCGCGCCCGATTGCCGGCGGCGTTTTCAAAGTCGCGCGCGTGCACCAGCTCGCCAACTACGCCGACGCCTGCAATGACTGCGGCAACTGCGACGTCTTCTGCCCCGAAGACGGCGGCCCGCAGATCGAGAAGCCGCGTTTCTTCGGCAGCGCCGAGTCGTACGAAAAATACGCCGGGCGCAACGGCTTCTGGCTCGAGTTCGGCGCCGCCGGCACCACCATCCACGGCACGATCGCCGGCAAGTCATACAAGCTGACCTGCGGGCCGGACCAGGTGAACGCGCGCTTCGACAACGGCAGCGCCGAAATGCAAATCAAAACCACCGACCACACGGTTGTGACTTGGTCGCTGAAACCGGGGGTTGCCGCGCCGCATACCGTGGACATGCTGGCGTATTTCCAGCTCAAGTTCTTGATGGACGCAGTTTCCAATCCAGGCCGCGCGCATTACGCGAATGCTGCGGCACTCAGGGGAGCCACGCTTGCTCAAGAAGGCGCTGTTCAAGGGTAAGGACTACATCACCACCGAAGAATGGTCGGACGCGCAAATCGAGACCCTGCTTGCCGTCTCCTCCGATCTCAAGCGCAAGTTCAAGAGCCGCATTCCGCACCGCTATCTGCCCGATCAGACCATCTTTCTGATGTTCTTCGACAAGTCCACGCGCACGCGCAACTCGTTTGAAGCCGGTATCACGCAGCTCGGCGGGCACGCGCACTTCCTCACCGCCGACGTCATGCAGGTCTCGCACGGCGAAAGTCCCAAAGACACGGGCATCATTCTCTCGCGCTACGGCCATGGCATCGCCATCCGTCACGACCTCATTCCCGGCGAAGGCAACGCCTACATGCGAGAAGTCGCGCGCTGGGCAGGCGTGCCCGTCATCAACATGCAATGCGACGTCGATCATCCCTGCCAAACCTTGGCGGACCTGATGACCATGCGCGAAAAACGCGGACGCAGCCTGCGCGGGCTGAAGGTCGCGGTCTCGTGGGCGTACGCGCCCAGCTACGCCAAGCCGCTGTCGGTTCCGCAAGGCCTGATCATGCTGTTGCCGCGCTTCGGAATTGACGTCACGCTCGCCCATCCGCCGGTATATTTCCTTATGCCGGAGACGATGAAAGCGGCGCGCGACAACGCGCAGCGCTGCGGCGCCAGGTTCGAAGTCGTCAACAGCATGGATGACGCTTTCCGCCACGCCGACGTCGTCATCCCCAAAAGTTGGGGCTGCCTCGACACCATGGGCCAGAATCCGCAGGAATCGCTGCGCATCGCGACGCAGTACAAGCACTGGATCTGCGACGCCAACCGGCTCCGGCTCGCCAAGCCCGATGCGCTCTATATGCACCCATTGCCCGCCGATCGCGGCAACGAGGTCACCGACGAAGTGATTGATGGGCCGCAGTCGGTTGTCTATGACGAGGCCGAAAACCGCCTGCACACCTGCAAGGCGATCATGGCGCTCACCATGGCGGAGCAGGAAATCGAGTATGAAGAGGAGCCGGCCGGGGCCGCACGCGCATGATCGAGACACTCGTTATCGCGCTCGGAGGCAATGCCATCACGCGTCCTGGTGAGCGCGGTACCATTCCCCAGCAGTTCGCGCACACCGCGGAAACGCTGGAACACCTGGTGCCGCTGTTCCGCAGCGACCGCCGCATCGTCATCACGCACGGGAACGGCCCGCAGATCGGCAACATACTGATTCGCTCCGAGGAAGGCGAGCGCCGCGTGCCGCCGCTGCCGCTGGACACCTGCGTGTCGGACTCGCAGGGCGGCATGGGCTACATGATCCAGCGCGTGGCCGATGAAATGTTCAGGCGCGAGGGCGTTCGACGCGAGTGCGCCACGGTGATCACGCAGGTTGTGGTGGACCGCAACGATCCGGATTTCGAGCATCCGTCAAAGCCGGTTGGGTCTTTCTATTCCAGCGAAGACCTGGAGAAGCTGAAACGCGAGAAGCCGCACTGGCGCATGAAGGAGATCGAGCCGGGACGCTGGCGGCGCGTCGTGCCTTCGCCGCGCCCGCTCGACATCCTGGAAAAAGATTCCATCGCCGCGATGCTGGCAGCCGAAGTGGTGGTCATCGCCTGCGGCGGTGGAGGCATTCCGGTCGCCTGGGACGGCCCCAAGCTGGTGGGCGTGGAAGGCGTCATTGACAAGGATTTTGCCTCCTGCCTGCTCGCCAAGCAGGTGCGCGCGCACAAGCTCATCATCGTCACCTCGGTGGACCAGGTCGCCATCGCCTATCACCAGCCGCAGCAGCAATGGCTTTCCAACATCACCATCGAGTGCGCGCGGCGCTATCTGGAAGCCGGTGAATTTCCTGCCGGCTCGATGGGGCCGAAGATCGAGGCAGCGATTGATTTCATCGAGAACGGCGGCGAAGAGTGCATCATTACCTCGACGGAGAAAGTTGCCGAAGCAGTGGAGGGCAACGCCGGAACGCGCATCGTTGCGGCTTGGGGAAACCGCGCGCTCGCCTTTAACGCGACATGATCATCGAAAACGCCCGCATCCTCACTTTCGATTCGCGCAACCGCGTGCTGGACTGCGGCTCGGTCGAGGTGCGCGATGACGGGAGCATTGGCGAAGTCTGTGGCGCGGCCGCCCTCGGCCGCGGACCGTCCGACAAGAACAGCCGCTTCGATGCTCGCGGGCGGCTGCTCATGCCCGCGCTCATCAACTGCCACACCCACCTCTACAGCACGCTGGCGCGCGGCATCGCGCTGCCCGGAACGCCGCCGAAGAACTTTCCCGAGATACTGAAGCGGCTCTGGTGGCGTCTGGACCGCGCGCTGAACGAGCAGGATGTTTATTCCGGCGCGCTGGTGGGCGTGATGGATTCGGCGCGCTGCGGCGTCGGCACGCTGGTGGACCATCATTCCAGCCCATCGGCAGTTTCGGGCAGCCTCGACGTGATCGAGCGCGCCTTTCGCGAGGTCGGATTGCGCGGCGTGCTCTGCTACGAGACCACCGACCGCAACGGCCCGAAGAACGCCCAGGAAGGTCTCGACGAAAATATCCGCTTCATTGAGCGCGCGCGGAAATCGGACGGGCTGGTGAATGCCAGCTTCGGGCTGCATGCCTCGTTCACCTTGAGCGAGCGCACGCTGCGGCGCTGCGTTGAAGCCAACGACTCGCTGCAAACGGGATTCCACGTGCACGTCTCGGAAGACCGCAGCGACAACGAAGACGCGCGGCGCAAGTACGGCAAATCGCCGGTTCGCCGCCTGCACGACGCGGGCGTGCTCGACGACCGCGCTCTGGCCGCGCATTGTATTCATGTCAGCGGCGCCGACATCGCCGCGCTGGCGCGCCGCAAGATCAACGTCGTGCACAATCCGCAGTCCAACTGCAACAACGCCGTGGGTGCCGCGCGCGTGCTGGAGATGGTCGAGGCCGGCGTGCTGGTCGGGCTGGGCTCCGACGGTTACAGCCCCCGCATGTGGGACGAGTTCAAGACCGCGTTCCACGTGCAGAAGCTGCGCGCCGGCGATCCCCGCGTCGCCTACGCCGAGGCCTACGCGCTGGCGCTGCTGAACAACCGCACGATTGCGAAGAAAATCTGCGGCATGGAGATCGGTCGCATCGAAGAAGGCGCGCGCGCCGACTTGGCGCTTTACGACTATTTTCCACCCACGCCGCTCACCGGCGACAACATCTTCGGCCACGCGCTGTTCGGCATTGCGCACGCGCCGGTGGATTCCCTGATCGTCAACGGACGTTTCGTCATGCGCACTCGCGAGTTCGTCAACGTGGACGAGCGCGCCGTGGCCGAAAAAGCCGCGTCGTGCGCGCGCGAATTATGGAGAAGATTCTGATGCCAGCTCCTCGCCTGCAATCGGAAGTCGGGTTCGGTCCCACGTACAGCGAAATGCTGCATCCGGAAACGCTGCCGCAATCCATACGGCAGAGGGCGCTGGCCGCGCGCGCCAACGAACTCGACCCGATCAACCTGTACAACATCACCTGGCGCGCGCCGGACAATTCCATCCGCCACATTGTGCTTCCGAAGGAACTGACGGGCGTGGAAGCCAACATCGTCGTGCTCGTGGGACGCGAGTTTCCCTCGGGCAGTCACAAAGTCGGGCCTGCCTACGCGACGCTGATGGAAGGTGAACTCGCGGGCGAGATTCATCAGGGCGAGAACACCATCATCGGGCCTTCCACCGGAAACTTCGGCATCGGCGTGGCGTACATCTCCAAGCTCAAAGGTTATCCCGCCATCGTCATCATGCCGGAGCAGATGAGCGCCGAGCGTTACCAGCGAATCCGGCAATACGGAGGCAAACTCGATCTCACGCCGGGGTCGGAGAGCGACGTCATCCTGGTTCTGGAGCGCACCGAGGAATACAAGAAGGACGCGCGTAACAAGGTGCTGGCGCAATTCGAGCTGCTGCCGAATTACCGTTTCCATCGTCATGTCACGGGCGCAAGCGCGGTGGAAGCGGCGCGCGCGCACGGCAACGGACGCGTCGCAGCCTTCGTCGCAGCGCCCGGTTCGGCGGGAACGCTGGCCGCGGGGGACGAGATCAAAGCACAATTTCCCGAAGCGGTGATCTGCGCGCCAGAGCCGCGCGAGTGCTCGACCCTGTCTAACAACGGGCGCGGAACGCATCGCATCGAGGGCATTGGGGACAAGATGGTCACGCTCATCCACAACGTGCTGACCACCGATTACGTCATGCTGATCCATGATGATGACTGCGTGGTCGGATTGGAGTTGCTGCAACGGCGGCAAGCGTTCGTGGAGAAGCTGCTGCGGCTACGCGAAGGCTCGCTGCACGCATTCGAGGGCGTGTTCGGCATTTCGGGCGTGTGCAACATCATCGGCGCGATCCGTTTGGCAAAGTTCCTCAAGCTGGGCCCGCAGGACAACGTGGTGACGATCGCGACCGATGGCTTCGACCGCTATCCTTCCGTTCTCGCCGACCTGGAGAAGCGCAAACCGCTCGCCACCGAAGCAGCGTTGCGTGATTCGTTTGACGCGATTCTCCGCGGCGGGTCTCCGGCGGACATTCTCGATGTTCGTCCGCGCCAGCAGAAAGAGCGGCTGTTCCGCTACAAGCAGGAGACCTGGAGCAAGTTTGGGTATTCCGATTCGTATCTGGAGAGCATGAAGTCGCAAGCGTTTTGGGAAGCGGAAGCGGCGAAGGTCGGAGAGTTCGACTCAGCGTTGCTCAGAGCGCGCAAGGGCTGAGTTCAAGCCGTCCCTGCGGGACTTCGTGTTGATCAAGGTTCGGTCCCAGCACTGGGGTGCCGGGCTACTGTCATTCGCCGCTACGCGGCTGAATCGCGTGTTCAGATCAATTTTCGGAAACGGCGCGGGTGCGCTGGGCATAGAGCTGGTGGAATTTCCATGCGCTTGCGACCATTTGCTCCAAGGAGCGGGTGGCCTTCCAGCCGAGCAGCTTTTCGGCGCGCGAGGGATCAGCCAGCAGGACCGGGGGATCGCCCGGACGGCGGCCGACGATACGCTTCGGCAGTTCCCGCTCGATAACGCACTCGATGGTGGTGATGACTTCCTTGACGGTGTGACCTTTTCCGGTGCCGAGATTGAGAATGTTGGAAGCGCCGCCGGCGGCCAGATGCTCCAGGGCGAGCACGTGGGCTTCGGCCAGGTCGTCCACGTGGATGTAGTCGCGGATGCAGGTGCCGTCGGGGGTGTCGTAGTCTTCGCCGAAGATCTGGAGTTGATTGCGCGCGCCGGTGGCCGATTGCAGCGCGGCCGGAATCAAGTGGGTTTCGGGATGGTGCAACTCGCCGATTTCGCCGCTTTCATCACAGCCGGCGGCGTTGAAGTAGCGCAGGCTCACGAACCGCAGGCCGTAGGCGGGATCGTAGGACTGCATGGCGTATTCGAAGGAAAGCTTGGAGAAGCCGTAGGGGTTGACGGGCTGCTTGGGCGCGTCTTCCGCAATGGGCACTTCGCGGGGATTGCCGTACACGGCGGCACTCGAGGAGAAAATGAATTTGTGGACGCCGGCTTCGAGGCAGGTGTTGAGCAGCACCAGGCCGTCGCAAACGTTGTTCTCGAAATACTTGCGCGGATTCTGCACCGACTCGCCCACCAGCGAGTGGGCGGCAAAGTGCATCACGGCGTCAATGTCGCGGAGAGCGCGGGCGAGGGTGAAGGCATCGCCTACATCGCCTTCGATCAGTTCGAATCCCTTGGCCAGCTCGCGGTGGCCGGTGTTGAAATTGTCATAGATCACGACCTCGTGCCCACGCCGCTTCAGGGCACGCGCGCCGTGGCAGCCGATGTATCCAGCGCCGCCCGTCACTAGAACGCGCATTCTCCGACCTCGATTCTTTACCACCGGCAAAAACGGCAGCTCGGAGTTGCTATAGTACTGCTGGAACGCCCGCCAGCGCGAGGCAGGACCACTCTAGTCTTTGCCTGTTGGCTTTCTCTCCCCCGAGTATGGCGCGGGTGGCACCTGGGAAGCATAGCGATCGGTCAGTTTCCACTCGCCGCCGCTGCGCGCCCAGAGGTCAACGACGAATTGAGCAGTCTGTCGTGCGCCGGCGCCTTCGATCAGAACGAAGCTGGCCACGGCGTGGTCATCTAACCCCCGCACCGCCATTTGGCGGATGCTGAACGCCTCCGGCACGCCAACTGACCGGCGCTGCTGCAGCCAATCGGCGCGTGGGACCGGCTCGCCGGGCGGCTGCGGTGTCCACACTTCGAACTCGCCGGCAAGCAAGCGGTCCAGCGTGGCCGCGTCGTTCTTCCGCAGGGCAATCGTCAATTGTCGCTCCAGGTCGTGGAAGGTAACCACCAGCCGCGTTGCTGTGGGGATGCGACTGCCCGCCGGCGCACCCGGCTTGGTCTGTTGTGCCGAGCTGATCGAAACCTGCGCCAGGACGAGCAGGACTGTCGTGATTATTCTCTTCATCACCGCTTCCTCCGATAGGGAAGATGATCCCACAAACAAAACGGGCGGCGCTTATTCAGGCCGCCCGCTTACGAAAATTCGCTCCCAGTCAGTAGCTCATGGCACAGGATCCGCCGCCGGCATTGACCCAGTTCCGCTGGATCAGGAAGTTGGAGCTTGCCAGCGTGACGTTGTACAGCGATCCGTTCGACGCGGTGTGCGTAGTGCCGAAGGTCCAGGCGCATTTGTCGGCATTTTCGGCGCCCCGGCGATCGTACCAAGCGTTGAGATCGGGATCGGAAATCGCCTCCTCCTGCTCGTGCGCGATGATGCTCGCCATGCCGTCGGCCCCGCTGTCGTTGTTCGGGCTGGTGGTCTGCCACTCGCAGGCCGACGGGCAGCGATCCGGATTGCCGACGAAGGCGTGCTTGATGTCCTTCCCCGCAATGGTGCCGTGCGTGTGCCACCCGCAGTACTGGGTGCAGAAGCCGGATGTTTCATTGACATCCGATGAGGTCAGCACGAAGTAGACGCCGTTGCTATCCGACGGCAATGCCCCGCTGGTGATTTTTGCCGAGACAACGGCTTTGATAGCGGCGTCCGACAGCGCCGTGCCGTGCGAGTAGTTGTCCGACACGTCCCCGCCATTGGTCACGTTGCCGGTAACCGCGGTTCCCGAGATGCTGTAGGTGGTGTTGATATGCTCGTACGGCGAGCCCGTCAGCCCGTCGAGGAGGGTATTCAGCAGACCCTGTGTGATGGCGCTATCCGAGATGGGATGGCTGGTTCCGCTCCCGCTCCAGTTGCCGTACCAGATGTAATAAATGGTGGGACTGCTTCCCATCACCGGCCCGCCGTGGTAACAGATGCCGTTGGGGCAGGTGATTCTGGCCAATCCGGCGTTGCCATTCACCCCAGCGTGGTCCACGCGATCAGGAGCTTGCTGCGAAGCTTCGCCCCACCCCTTGCCGGTGGGTGCCAGGTCTTTCGAATCCCGCGTCTGTTGCGCGCCAACCAAGGCAGCGCTGGCCACGAGCACAACAAATACCAATACCTTCCAAGGCAAACCCTTCCTCCGAGCCATCATGGGCTCCTCCTCCAGTCTGAGATTTGCGACGGTGTTGGGAACCCGAGACAAAAGGCAGTGCCGCGCCAACTGCCATTCCCACCCCACTGCGGAAACGCCCCACGGGTTCGCAGATGTTATTCCCGAATGGGATGCGGGTCAATGTCCGTAAGTTAGCAGTTGTCGGTTGCTGCGAAGCGGGAGGGAGTTGAGGTAAGTGGACCCTGTCAGTTTTTCGCCGCGCGCGGAGAACAGAAAAGCCGGGCTGGTTGGCCCGGCTCATCTTTCTATTTTCGTCTGAGTTCCGACGAAGTTCATTGTGCAGCGCGGCGTCACCTTCCGCGCCATTCACATCACCAAGGCAATTCCCTCCAACTCTTTCTGAATCACATCCAAGGCGCAACCGGCGCCTTCCACGCGGCTGGCCGCGTCGAGCGCAGCCTCGGGCGAAACTCCGTAGCCCCGCCCCGCGAGAAAAATTTGCAGCACACGGGCGGCGTCCCAGGAATCCAGTCCGCTCTGCAGCAACTCGCTACGCAAGGCGGCCAATTCAACATTCGAAAACTTTTCAGCCATCATGGACCACCTCCGATCCCGAAGGCCAGGTTCCTCACCCCTGCCTATCAGATTAGACTCCCCTTTCTCACAATAGTTGCTTGCAATTTCCTGCCCAAACCGTTCCGCTGCCGGCCGCGCTACCTCATTTCTATGCTAAGTGACTGAGCGACAATAACTTGATGCAGTAAATTTTCGTCCGCTGAGGCTACCCGACGGCTCACGCCTCGCCCCAGACGTGGCAACTGTTGTTTCCTTTGGGGGAAAAGCTGAGGAACTGCGGCTCAGACTCGGACAGATTGGCACACAGATTACTCGTTCTCGATCCGGCCTTCGTCCTCCAGCAAGATCGGGATGCCGTCTCGAATCGGGTAAACCCGGCGGCAAGCGGAACACTTCAGCGTGTCGGTCCCCAAGCTGAGGGGCGCCTTGCACACTGGGCAGGCGAGGATATCGAGCAGTTCCTTGCTGATCATATCGGGGCCAATTTTACGCCGTGAGCCGTGCGTTCGATAACCGCCGGCGCTTAGCGCGTCGCCATCGCCGCCAGCGTTGCCATATCCGGCACGATGAGATCGGGTTGGGCCGCACCCGCCGCGCTGCCCGAGGCTCCCGCGCGTTCGCTCCGGTTCACCCACACGCTGGCAATTCCCAGCTCGTTGGCGGGCGCGATGTCGTGATACAGGCTTTGCGCCACGTGCAGCACTTTTTCCCGCGGCGCCGCCAGGCGTTCCAGCGCGAGACGGAAATTGTTCAGCGCCGGCTTGTAGCTGCGCGCTTGCTGCGCCGTGATGACGGCGTCGAAGGGCGCCTCGAGATGCGTTGCCGTGCGCGCGAACAGGTCGTCATCGGTGTTGGAGATCACCGCCAACTGGTAGCGCTCCTTCAACTGCCAGAGCGCAGCGACCGTGTCGGGAAACGGCGCCCAGTCACCGAGCGCGTCGGGCAGCGACCGCATCTCGTCGCGGCTGATGCGAAACACCAGGCGCGCCGCCATCTTCGTCATCACCGATTCCAGGATTTGCCGGTAGGTGCGGTATTCGCCGACTTCCTCGACGCGCTCGATGGCGGCAAACAGTTCCAGAATTCCGGCGTCGCTCAAGTCGCGACCGTGCGCGGCCAGGATCGGACGAACCGTGGACAGAATTCCCCGGTCCCAATCGATCAGGGTGCCGTAGCAGTCGAAGGTGAGCCAGGAAAACTGGGAGAAGTCGAGATCAGACATAAGGAGGCTCAGGCGTCAGGCGCAAGGCTTCCGTCATCAGATCCAACAGGCAGACTCCAGGCCGCTTTTCTGAAGCCTGAAGCCGGAAGCCTGGTCTTATTTCAGTTCCAGCGGCTGCAGCAGCTTGAAGCTCAACGCGGTCTCCGCCGGCAGCACAATGTCCTTGTTGCCGGTGAAGGCAGCGCCCGCGGTGCCGGCGCCCGCACCAGCTAGCACGCCGATGGCCGCACCCTTGCCGCCGCCGGCCAGTCCGCCGATGATCGCGCCCAGCCCGGCGCCTCCGCCCACGGCCACGGCGGTGCGCTTGCCCTTGCCCTTTGCCGATTGACTGACCGCCGCGGCTTCAACCTTGTAGCTGTTGCCGCCGACCGTCACCGAGTTCAGCGTCAGCCGCAGGCGCGCGCCACCCTTGAAGCGTCCCAGTGGGACCGCTTCGGCCACCGTTCCGCTCGCTTCCACGCCCGCCGGAATCAGCACTTTTCCGCCAACTTCGACTGCCTGCGACACGGTCGCTGCAAAGGCCTGCCCCGGCGCGCTGATCTTCGATCCCACCGATTGACCAAGTCGTACCACGATATGTTGGCCGGCGGGAATTACCTTTGCCTCGGCCGGCTTCGTGGCAGGTTCGGTGGCTTTTGCGGTTGGCTTGGCAGCCATGGCAGTCGGCGGCTTAGCCTCGTTCCCTTTCGCAACCGCTGCGCCAGACGGCTTGGACTCGGTCACAGCCGTTGCGCCCGGCGGATTAGCAGTAGTTGTGCCTGTGCCGCCGGCCGTGGTCGAGGTTGATGACGGCCCGCCTTCGCCGCTTACTGGTTGTGGTTCCTTTTTGCTGCATGCAAGCAATACGGAAATCATGCACACCGAAAGAACGCTCAACAGTAATGTTCGCCGCATAAGTACCTCCACCGTCGGCAGCTTTCTATCAGAATGGCTGTCCGATAGCAATGTGCTAGGCAGGAAAGAAAGGATTGGGCAATTGGGCAATTTTACGAAATTACAGCAGCTCATCGTCAATGCGCGAGGTTGCCGCCGCGCGCCGCCGTGGACGCGCTGTCCCCTCACCCTGCAGATATCTCACCAGCGCGCGGCTATCGGATTCGAACAGGTTAGCCAGCAGGCGGCGCACCGCCTCGGCGCGCGCGGTTTCCAGGTCGAGCCCGGCGGAATAGGACCACGCCCGCCCGCGTTTGCGGCGCTGCACCAATCCCTTGGCGCACATGCGGTCGAGCACGGTCATCACCGTGGTGTAGGCCAGCGGGCGCGGCAGTCCGGCGCGCACCTGGGCGACACTCGCTTCGGCCTGGACCCAGAGCACCTTGAGGCACTCCATCTCCAGCGACGCCGGCGCGCCCGATCTCACTTCGCTTCTCCCTTATGGTTACCCGCAGGCTTGAACTTGTTTTGCAGTGCCTCGACCTGCCTCTCCAGAGGGACGGTCTCGGACGATGGCGCCACCGCCGCCGCCGCCGGCTCCTCCGCCGGTTTTGGCGGTTCCTCCGGTTCCGCCATTTCACCCGCGGCTGGTTCCGGCGGAGCGGCCGCCGCCTTCGGACGCAGGAACTTCGCGGTGTCGAGCAGCGGACGCGCCAGGGAAGGGTTGTAACTTGTCCACGGGCTGTCCACTTCCGCTTCGCGCTCAAAGTGCGCGCGCATGGCCTCCATCTTGGAATCGAGGTCGTCGAGGTAGTGCAGCATGAGCGCTTCGGGAAACATCGGCAGCTTGGGCGAGCCGAACTCGTAATGCCCGTGATGGCTGATGATCAGGTGCTCCAGCAGCGTCTTGAGTTGCGGCGGAAAATCCGCCGGCAGCTTGGCTTGCAGCATCTCCAGCTCGATAATCATGTGCCCCAGCAGTTGCCCGCGCGTGGTGTAGGCGAACGAGCGCGCGTACGAAAGCTCGTGCACCTTCCCGATGTCGTGCAGGAACACGCCCGTCAATAGCAGGTCGCGGTCAACCTGCGGGTAGTTGCGGCAGGCCAGGTCGCACAGCTTGCACAGCGACACCACGTGGTCGAGCAGCCCGCCGATATACGCGTGATGCAGCGTTTTGGCCGCGGGCGCATTGCGGTAGGCGGCGGCGATCTCGGGATCGCTCATGAAATTTTCCACCAGCGCCTTCAGGTGCGGATTCTTGAATCCGGCCACAAACTCGCCCAGCGTGCGCCACAACTCGTCCACGTCCTTGGTGGTTTTGGGCAGATAGTCGGAGTAATCGATCTCCGACTCCTCCAGCCGCTTCAGCTTGTGCACGGTCAATTGCAGGCGGCCGTTGTACTTGTTGATCAGGCCGCGCACCTTGACGAAGTCGTCCTGCTCGAACGTCCCCATGATCTCGGCAACGTTGTCCCACACCTTGGCGTCAATGTGCCCGGTGCGATCGGCCAGGGTGAGCGCCAGGTACGGCTCGCCGGTTTTTTTCGGCTTCACTTGCTTGGCGGCTACCACCAGGCTGGTGGTGATGACTTTGTTGTCGAACTGCGCGGCGTCGCGGACGTAGAAATCTTTCATGGGAACCCAGCTCAATTCTGTTTCTTCCTGAACAGCGGAGCCAACAATCCTAACAGTGCCTGATGCCGGATTGCGCGGCGTGACTTATCAGAACTGCCCCGTTTCACGGCCTCGGTGTAGGCGGCTGCCCCATCCGAAACCTCGGCCTCTTCGTCAGAGATTCTCGCGTTGACTTGTTCCGCAAACTCCAAAAGAACATTGCGGACGTCCTCAGGCTTATATTTCTTGGCCCCTCCACTCAAAATGGCTCCAAGTGCTACGAAAAGGGAATAAAAATCGGTCCGATTGCGCCACCGAGTCTTCTTGATATCCGGGAAAATGACCTGAACGGCAGTCAGCGTGCGCTCGTGAAGGCGCTTAACCGTTTTCTGGTCAGGAATCTCATCCTCATACTCTTCCATCTGCAGGTAATAATCATCAATGATTTGGCCGCTCCCGCCTTGTGGGCCGTCCATCAACCCAATCAAGAGTTCGCTTATGAACTCGATGTCCTTCATCCGTCGAATTATCCCGGGGGACACGATTCGATTTTCCGCCCAGTAATCGTCGTCAGCAAGCGTGTTGGAGAGTTGGATAAACGGGCCAGAGTAAATAGCATTGCGCAACTCCTGGTCACTGAGTTTTGTGAGAAACTTGTTCAATCGTCTGAACATGTCCCTAACATCAGCTTCGGATGCATCCGACAAGAAACGTACGGAAAGCTTGTAGCCGTAGAACTTTTCTCGTTGCTTGGGGGTAAGGTCTTCAAAGGTAGTATTGCGCCACAAAGAATCTTCTTCGAGACCCTCCAGCGCGAATCCGTTGAATTGCTTTTCGCTGTCTTCCTCGTCTATTCCCACAAACTGAAGAATCGACCTGATACGCTGCTGCCCGTCGACCACTGCGTAGTGCGTCTTACCTTCGGCACTTGTAGTGGAATGGATGTATATTTCGGGCACAGGAAGACCCAGCAGAATGGATTCGGCAAGGTTCGATTTCTGGCGTGCTGCCCACACTGGCCTTCTTTGATAGGGTGGCTTTATCTCCAAGTTCCCTTCAAGATAGCGGTCTTTGAACCACCCAATAGTCTGCTCGCTGGAGTTGTAGTCCATAGTCATTCCTATCAAGTACGCAATGCTTGTTGGACTTTTCTCAAACTGTTGAGTTGCTGAATCTTCACATGCTCCCACGTCCTGTACAATCGTCCATTCACAGGTCGACCCGCCAGCGTCGGATTTCTAGCGAGCCCCTTGAATGTTCTAAACCAATTTGGTGAAAGCTTTACCGCGCCCGGAAGACGGTCAGGAATCATAAACCCCCAGAAGATGTGGTTTTCCCTGTGGGCAGCAATCCAAGATTGAACCTGTTTTTCGAGACTGAAATATTTTCGACCGAGGCGCAGAAGCTCGAACCAAGCCGTGTCGAACAGCTCGGCACTGACGACCGCAACATCAAGGTCAGATTCCGTAGAAAATGGAACTCCATATTTTTCCGGACTCAAACTGTACCCAATGCGCCCGCTGCCGATTGCTGTCATCGTGTCGACAGCGAGGGCTAACGCGGACCCGATAGCCGAACGCAACGCATCGTAATCAGTCGGAGAATCCTTGAAGGCATACGGCAGCCCGGCAATCAAGAATTCTTCGACGATTGTGCCATGGTCTCTGGAATCAAGCAGCTTCGAGAACTCATCCTTAGTCGGATACGGCATGCCGTTCCATCAACCCTACATCGTTGCGAGGAAACCGCTAATTGTAGTAGAGGCAACTGCAAACACACGGGGTCTTTTCTCTTCGTGTCGAGAGATTGACTGTTGCATCAAACCAATCTTCTCGTTCACGCTTTCTTGCCATTGCCGTTACACTCGCCGGGCTCAAATTTGGCCAGGAGTGGAATGGCCTTGACGGCGAGCAGAAAGTATTCGGGGTTGCTTTCAATTCCAATGCTGGAATAACCGCATGCCGCGGCAGCAGCAATGGTTGACCCCGATCCCATGAACGGGTCCAATATCGTCCCTTGTTCCATCGGCAACGCCGCTCGCACAATCTGGCGCAAAAAACCCTGCGGCTTCAAAGATGGATGCGGAGCGATTTCACGCTCAACTCCTCGAGCAGGGGACGAATAGATGAGGTCCTTGAATGGTTCTTCCGCCGAAATTCGCCGCAGACCTCCGGTCTTCCACTTGCGCAGATTATCTTGTACGCGCCCTTGGCACGGCTTCCGGAACAATCCCCACGGCTCCCAGCATGACTTCGGCATGACTGAAACATCTGGGAATTCGCTGTGGGCATTCTTGGGACGGTCTCCGCCGCGCAAGGTGTGTACGACGCGAATGATCTCGCCCCGTTTTTCGAATCCCGCCGCCACAAACGGTTCGTATACGAGATATGAAACCAAGGGGTTGGTGGCAATAAACACGTGTCCGCCCGGCACCAGAACCCGCATCAATGAGGATGCCAATCGCGTAAAAAACTTTCTCAGAGCTTGATGGTCCCCCTGCTTTAATACCGTGAACCGTGGTAAGGGACGCCGCTGGCATCCGTCGAAAGACGGTGGGATCCGCCAGACTCCACCCTTGCCGTTTTTCATCTTGTTCAACTCACGGGATGTGTATTCGACAAGGCCGTAAGGAGGATCGGTTACGACAGCGTGGATGGAATTGGGTTGGGCGGCCGCGAGCCACTCAAAAGCATCATCCTGGAAAAGTTTGTAGTGAGCGTCCTCGGCAAAGAGGTTCGGTCGGTGCGACGAAACCAAGGTGCGCGTCGCGATTCCCATGTGCTTCGATTCAATTCCAACTTTGGATTTCCGCCATCTTAGCAGAGTTTTCTGACGGCGGCGAAGGCTTACGAGATCCCCGTGGACTCCGCCTGCTCGTGCGCGTGATACGACGACCGCACCAGCGGCCCGCTCTCCACATGCCGGAATCCCATCTTCAGCGCCTCTTGCTTCAGGAAACGGAATTCCTCCGGCGGCGCCAGACGCGCCATCGGCAGGTGGTCGCGCGAGGGCCGCAGGTACTGCCCCACGGTGAGAATGTCCACGTTTCGTTCGGCAAGATCGCGAAACACCTGCAGCAGTTCTTCGGTGGTTTCGCCCAGTCCGACCATCAGCCCTGATTTACTCACCGTCTGCGGCGCGGTTTCTTTCGCGCGCTGCAGCAGGCGCAAGGTGCGCTCGTAGCGCGCTCCGGATCGCGCCACGCGGTACAGCCGCGGCACCGTCTCGGTGTTGTGATTGAGGATGTCGGGCCGGGCGGCGAGCACGACCTCCAGGCAGTCGTCGTGTCCCTGGAAGTCGGGGATGAGCACTTCGACGCGGCAGTCGGGCGCCACCCGGCGGATCTCCTCGATGGTCATGGCGAACACGCGCGCGCCGCCCAGGTTGTCGTCGTCGCGGTTGACGCTGGTCACCACCGCGTACTTCAGCTCCAGGCGCGCCACCGCTTCCGCGACGCGCCGCGGCTCGTCGTAATCGATCGGCCGCGGATGTCCCTTGGGCACGGCGCAGAATCCGCAGCGCCGAGTGCAGAGATTGCCCAGCAGCATGAAGGTTGCCGTGCGATGGTTCCAGCACTCGCCGATGTTGGGACATTGCGCGGACTCGCACACGGTGTGCAGTTCCAGCCCGCGCGCCAGCTTTTTCAGCGAGTGATAGTTCTCCCCAATGGGCGCGCGCGCCTTTAGCCACTCCGGCTTGGGCCCCGGCCGGCGCCGCGCTACTTCGATCTGGACCAAAGTCGTGGACATGGGAACCTCACATTGTACGATGCTCCGCCAAACCGCGGCGGATCAGGGCCTGTGGTGCTGTATCGCGTGCCGAGCCAATAAAATCGGGGTGGCCGAAGCCACCCCGAAATGATTCGGCGAACGCCGGAACTACAGAATCTGTACGTTCTCAGCCTGCCAGCCCTTGGGACCCTTCTTGACGTCAAATTGGACCGCCTGGCCTTCCTGGAGGCTGCGGAATCCCTGCGCCTGAATGGCGGTGTGGTGGACGAATACGTCCTCACCGTTCTGGCGGCTGATAAAACCGAAACCCTTGGCGTCGTTGAACCACTTCACTGTTCCTTGTTCCATTTTCGTGTTGCTCTTTTCTGTGTTGAATTGTGCGGTGAAGTAAATCGGAAACTAAAGGCAGGTAGTGCTTCAGCAGAGCTTCGGCAGAACGTGCTTAGATCAATTCAAATCCACTCGCTTCTATATTCTACATTAGACGCGGTGAAACTGGTGAGGACTCTTTTGGTTGAACACCTAATAGATTAGTACTTAAAGCGTGTGGAGGTAGGCCAGCAAGTCGTCCAACTGCTGCTGGTCGAGCACTCGCCCGAACGCCGGCATCTTGCTCCGCCCCAAAGTTATCACCTCGCGAACCCGGTCGTCGTTGGCGGGGGTGCCGCTGGGCATGAACTGCTTTTTGAATACGCCCTCCAGGCTCGGCCCGCGCCACGCCTTCGCGCTGTACGCCTCGTGGCAGGTGGCGCAGTAGCGGTCGAATACGCGCCGCCCGCTCGCCTGCTGCGGGTTCAGCCCCAGCTCCGCGTCGCTCTTGCGGAGCTGCGTATCGCAGCTCGCCAGCAGCAACGCCGCGCCCAGGAGCCCAAGAATAAATCCCTGCTTCAACAAAGAAATATCTGCCCTGTGAGGCTGAAAGCTGACTTCCGAGCGATGATCCCCTCGGAGCTACAATACCAGAGACCCATGCCGGTCATCCTCAAGCGCGCCTACGAGAAGCCCTCGCCCAGCGACGGCGCCCGCATCCTGGTGGATCGGCTGTGGCCGCGCGGCCTGAAAAAAGAAACCGCGTGCCTGGACGCCTGGCTGCGCAACCTGGCGCCATCTAACGAGTTGCGGCGCTGGTTCCACGCGCGTCCGGCGCTGTGGCCGCGGTTCCGCACAAAATATCTCGAGGAGCTCGGCCAGCCCGAAGCCGCGCCCGCCCTCGCTCAACTTTACGATTTCGCCCGCAGCAGTAAGAGGCTGACGCTGGTGTTCGCTTCCAAGAACCAGGAGCACAACAACGCCGTCGTGCTCAAGGAACTGCTGGACGGCATGCGCAAACCGCCGCACAGTTCCGGTCCGGAAAAGGCCGTCTCCGGCGCCGTGCGCCTGCGCCGCAGCGCGAAATAACGTGGTCCTCCGCCCCGTGGTGCCCGCTTCTCCGCCGCCTGCGAAGGGTTCCGCGCCCGCCTGGCCGGCGATCGAACGGGCGCAGAGAACACTGGCGCCGGAGTACTGGCTGGTGTCGCAATCGGACCACGCCGCGCTGGCCGGCGCGCTCGCTGCCAGTTTCGTTTCGCCCGAATTTCCGCGCGTCGACCCGCTGATCGTGCGTGCCATCGAGGTGCACGATTCCGGCTGGGCCATGTTCGCTCCCGAGGCGGGCGTCGAGGCCGCTCCGCGCCTGGACAGCCGTGGCAAGCCGCTGTCGTTTCTGGAAATCGCGCCGCCGGATTTTCTGCGCGCCTGGGCCGGTTCCATTGACCGCTCCGAGGCCGTGTGTCCGGCCGGCGGGTACATCGTGTCAAGACATTTCTACGCGCTCGCGGAGGGACGCCTGGCCGCGGCCGTCGACGGCGCCGAAGATTCGGCCCGCCTGCGCGCGTTCCTGCAGCACGAGACGGAGCGGCAACGCCGTCTGCCAGCGCAATCGGGCCGGAGCGCCGCCGAACTCGCAGACCTTCTGCTGGTCCTGCAGTTCTGCGATCTGCTGTCGCTCTACCTGTGTTCCGGCGCGACCGACGCGGTGGAGTTCCCACAGGCCTTCGCGCCTGGCCGAGTCAGCATCCGACGCGAAAATTACGCCTACATCTTGCAGCCGTCGCCGTTCCGCTCGGGCAACGAATCTGACGCCATGATCAGTTTGGGAGTGGAAGCGCGCCGTTATCCCGCGACGCCGCCCAGAACGGCCACTTTGGCTTTCCTGTTGTGGTAATCGGCGCCGGTGACCGCCGGCTGGCGTCATGCACGAAGCGGGTTGCGCGGGCCCCTTCTTTGGTGCAATATGCGCCCGAGATGACGCAGCACCATAGGCCGGCGCCCTACAACATCCTGCAGGAATACCTGCAGGCGCTGGCCGACGGCATGGATCTGGGCCCTACCGCGCGCCAGCAAAAGGCGCTGACCTCCTACGCCGAATTGCAATATCAACTGCATGGCGGCGGACGCTGTTCCATGTGCCGCGCCTCGGTGCGCCACGTCCTGCCGGTGAAGGCCGAGCACAACGACGGCACCATCGCTGAGTATCGCTGCCTGTGCACCCGCTGCCTGGAAGGCGAACGCGTGGTTTCCGATCGCCTCTCACTTACCGTCGGCAACGCCTGCCTGGAATACACCGCCAACCTCGTCGAACCCCAAATCCGCAACTTCCGGACCTACACAACGTGAACAAGCCTTCAGCTCTCAGCTTTCAGTCTGCAGGCTCCAAGGACAGCGTTACTGCCTCATTGGGCATGCACGCTCACGGGCATGAACATCAAGCACACGACCGAAGATCATCCCCAGATCAGGCACACCACGCCGCCGGGGTACCCGATCAACTACGGTTTGAAAGCTGAAAGCTGAGAGCTGAGAGCTGCCAGCTACTTCCTCTTCGCTTCTTCCACCAGCAGGTTCGCGATCTGGTCGATCGTCTGCAGCGCCACCCGGCTGCTCAGGTTGTGGTTGTTGACCATGATGGAGAGAGCGATGCGCTCGCCGCTCAGAGCCGTCGCGTAGCCGGAAAGCGCGTTGACATTGCGCAACGACCCGGTTTTGGCGTGGATCCGGCCTTGCGCGGCGGCGCCCTTGAAACGCTCAGCGAGGGAACCGTCCACGCCCGCCACCGGCAGCGTGTCTTCCAGCTGCCGGCCCCAAGGCTGCTTGTGGTCGTAGACCAGCAGCTTGACAATGGCGTGCGGCGTCACCAGGTTCTGGCGCGACATGCCGGAGCCATCGTAAAACACGTATTCGTCGGAGCGGATGTCGGCCTGCGACAGGAAGCCGCGCACCACTTCCGAACCCGCCTGGATCGTGCCCGCCGTGCCCTTCTCGCGGCCCAGCAGGCGCAGCAGCAGCTCGGCGTGCAGGTTCTGGCTCACCTTGTTGATCACGCGCAGATCGCTCATCAGCGGCTGCGACTGGTAATCGGCCAGCACCAGTCCCGTGATGGCGGGCCGGAAACTGCGCGGAATATCGCCGCCACCCGCCGATGCGGTCGCGGTCACGCTGAACGTGGAAAGGTTTGCCAGCTCCAGGTGCTTGATGCGCGTGCGTCCGTACACCACGATGCCACGCTGCTCCAGGAGCGAGCGGAACAATTGCGCGGCGAATTCCGCCGGATCTTCGATGGCCAGCGTCTCGTGGAAGCCGGGATCGTCCAGCGGCATGTTGCCCCACAGGGTCAGCGTGTTCGACCCGGGCTCACGTCCGATGGTCACGGTGCGCGGGCCGGTGCCCGCCGGCGTGGTCATGATGCGGTTGTCGAGCCGGTAATAGTCGGGCAGCGGCGTGACATTGATGAACGCCTTCTCGCCCGTATGATCGCCGGGAAGCACGCTCAAGTAGATGACGTTATCGTTGATGGTCAGCGCGGAGACCGGCGCGCCCCACTCGTAGCGCATGTCCTCCTGCGACCAGCCGTCGCCGTAACGCTCGAAAGCGAAGTAGGAATCGTCGCCGACCACGTCGCCGTCCACGAACTTCACGCCGCGCTGCACCAGTTGGTCGGCCAACTGCTCCAGCACGCGCGAGCGCACGCCGGCGCGGTCGGAGCGCGGGTTGTAGGCGAGCGCGCCGCCGGAAAGGCCGGGATCGCCCCGCCCGACGATGATCACGTCGCCGCTCAGGCGTCCGTAGCGGTCCAGCGTCCCGGTGGTTTCAACCGTGGTGCGGAAGCGATAGTCGGGACCGACCAGCGCCAGCGCCGCCGAGGTGGTGAACAGCTTGGTATTGGACGCCGGCGTGAACAGCTTGTCGGCGTTCAAGGTGTACAGCGTTTCGCCCGTCTCCAGGTTGACCGCCTCGATGCCCCAGAAGGCGCGCGCTACGTCGGGCTGCGAAAGGATTTTCTCGATCCGGGCGGCGAGTGATTTCGACTCGCGCGCGTGCTTCGCCGCCTTCTGTTTCGGCGCGGCGAATGCTGCTTGAACCAGCAGCAAGAGGATGCAAAGGCGAGCGACAGCGTGGCGAGCACCAACCATGGCAATACCGGGTCGAGTGTAGCATTTGCCGACCGGCGGAAGACCGAAGAAATGCTGCTGGACGCGTGAATTTCCCCATTCGGTTACTTCTTGCGTGTCCAGCCCGCAGCCTGTTTAATCAGCAACTGCATGCGGCTTCGTTACGGATGGGACATCGGCTCGCGCCGGCTGCCGCTCGGCGGACGCACCCTGGTCATGGGGGTACTCAACGTGACGCCGGACTCCTTCTCCGACGGCGGGGCCTACTTCGACACTTTCACCGCCGTCGAACACGGCATGCGCCTGCTCGATCACGGCGCCGACATCGTGGACATCGGCGGCGAGTCCACCCGTCCCGGATCCAGCGCGCAATCGGTTTCGGAAGAAGAAGAGTCGCGCCGCGTGCTGCCTGTCGTGCGCGAGCTCAAGCGCCGCCGCCCCGATGCGGTCATCTCGATTGACACATGGAAGTCCGGCGTGGCGCGGGCCGCGGTCGAGGCCGGCGCCGAGATCGTCAACGACGTCAGCGGCTTCACCTGGGATCCCTCGATGCCCCCGACCCTTGCCCAACTGAGCTGCGGCGCCGTGCTCATGCACACCCGCGGACGGCCCGACGAATGGGCCTCCCTGCCTCCGGTGGACGACATGATCGCGCTCGTAATCTGTGAGCTGCGGCAGTCCGTGCAAAAGGCGCTGAGCGCCGGCATCGCGGGCGAGCGACTGGTGCTCGACCCGGGATTCGGTTTCGGCAAGCGCTTGCAAGAAAATTTTCCGCTGCTCCGGCGCTTTGAAGAATTCCACGCGCTCGGGTTTCCGCTGGCGGCCGGGCCGTCGCGAAAATCGTTCGTCGGACGCGCGACAGCGCGCGCCGGCGTCACGCTGCCTGCCAGGGAGCGCGTCGTGGGCAGCCTGGCCGCCGCCGTGATCTGCATCCTGAAGGGCGTGCATATTGTGCGCGTGCATGATGTCCGCGAAACCGTGGAAGCAGCGGCTATGGCCGATGCCGTGCTCAGCGCCAGGTGAACGAAACAGGAGGACAAGCGCCTGCGCCCTAGGGCGACATCAGCACCTTGATGTTTTGCATCAACCTCATGTTCCTGATCATGGCAGCACCTGCGACACGTCATCGCGGGATTTTAGCCACAGTACCCGCCGAAACACATGTCCACGGCGGTGCGGTGGCGGTCCGATGCTAGAAGGATTTTCGTGAGTCGAGCAGGATCGTCACCGGGCCGTCATTGACCAGCCCGACTTCCATCATCTCTTGGAACTTTCCCGTCTCGCACCGCAGCCCCGCCGCGCGAATCTTGCCGACGAAGTATTCATACAGCCGCACCGCTTGCTCAGGGCGGGCCGCAGCATCAAACGACGGCCGCTTGCCGCGTCGGACGTCGCCGAACAGCGTGAACTGCGAAACCGCGAGCACCGCTCCGCCTACGTCGGCCGCGGCCAGGTTCATCCTCCCGCCAGCGTCTTCAAAGATGCGCAGACCGGCGATTTTGTCCGCCAGGTACTCGGCGTCGGTTTCGGTGTCGTCCTGCGCGACCCCAACCAGCACCAGCAGTCCGAGTCCAATCTCGCCGACCGTTGCGCCCGCGACCTTCACTGACGCACGCGTTACGCGCTGCACCACCGCCCGCATGGCTCAAGCTACCACGGAGACAAATTGGTAATTGGTAATTTCGTAGGGTAATTTCTGTTTGCCATTCCGACCATGAGCGAGCGCAGCGAGTCGAACGGGAGGAATCTGTTGTTGATCGCAGAAAAGCACATTCCTCGCTGCGCTCGGAATGACAAAACGCCCAAGACAAGATTACTCAATTACCAAATTACAAAATTACCCAATCACCAAATTTCTCCCTGTCTCCGTGCTTCCGTGGTGGAATCTCTACTCTCATTTGACGCTACTCTTACGCGCAGCCTAGAATCGCGGCTTTGCCCAACTCAAATTGGAGCGTGAGGATGTTGCGCCTTCCGACTTTTCTCCTGCTGGCCGCACTGCTGACCGCTGTCGCTGCGTCCGCGCAGACGCCGCCGCGCGATCTCGTGATCCAGAATGCCACCCTGCTGACCGCTACTCACGGCCGCATTCCCAGGGGCAGCGTGCTCGTGCACGACGGCAAGATCGCCGCCTTCGGCGCCAACCTCAGCGTCCCTGCGGGCGCCACGGTGATCGACGCCGGCGGCAAATACGTCACGCCTGGACTGATTGACGCGCACTCGCACATGGCGCTGGACGACGACGTCAACGAAGCCACCAGCCCCATCGTCCCGCAGATGATGATGGTGGACGCTTTCGAGTACACCAGCAAGGAAATCTACCGCGCGCTGGCGGCGGGCGTGACCTCGGCCATGTTGCTGCACGGATCGGCCGACATGATTGGCGGCCAGGCCGTGATCATGAAGACCAAGTACGGGCTTGGGCGCGACCAGTTGCTCTTCCCCAACGCGCCGCGCTCCATCAAGTTCGCCAGCGGAGAAAATCCCAAGCGCGTCTTCGGCATGCGCCATCAACTTCCCTCGACCCGCATGGGAAACTTCGCCGTGCAGCGCCAGGCCCTGATTGACGCGCAGGACTACATGCGCCAGTGGGACGAGTACGAGGCGAAGAAGCAGAAGGGCGACAAGGATGCAAAGCCGCCCAAGCGCGATCTGAAGCTCGACGCACTGGTGGACGTGCTCAAAGGCAGGCTCTACGTGCAGATCCACTGTTATCGGGCCGACGAATTCCTCACCGAAATGGCGATGGCGAAAGAATTCGGGTACAAGCTGCGCGCGTTCCATCACGCGCTGGAGGCCTACAAGGTCGCAGACAAGATCGCGGCCAACAACGTCGGCGTCGCCACCTGGGCCGACTGGTGGGGCTTCAAGCAGGAGGCCTGGGACGCCACGCCGTGGAACGCCGTAATCCTCATGCGCAAGGGCGTGCGCGTTGCCATCAAGAGCGATTCCGACGACCAGATCCGCCGCCTCAACCAGGAGGCCGCCAAAACCATGCGCTACGGTGGCGCCACCGAAGAAGAAGCGCTGCAGATGATTACCCTGAACGCGGCATGGATCATCGGTGTGGACGACCGCGTCGGCTCGATTGACGTCGGCAAGGACGCCGACCTCGTCATCTGGGATGGCTATCCGCTTTCCAGCTACGGTATCCCCGAGAAGGTTTACATCGACGGCGAGCTGTTCTTCGATCGTACCCTTCCCGGCTACGGCCTGACGCATTTCGCGGGCGCGCCCGAGAGCTTGCCGGCGCCGCCAAAATCCGGCGACCATCCGGAATCGTCGGAGGTGCGCTAATGAAAATTCCTTTGCGCCCCTTTGCGTCCTTTGCGTTTGTGCTGTTTTGTTTCTCGTCCGCGCTCGCCCAGCAACCTTCGAGTAGGAAGGCAACGAGCGCCGCCGTCGCGATCAAGGGCGGCAAGCTGCTGACCATCACGCACGGCGTCATCGAGAACGGCGTGGTGGTCATGGAGAACGGTAGGATCACCGCCGTTGGCCCGGCCGCCTCTACCAACGTTCCGGCGAATGCGCGCGTCATTGACGCCACGGGCATGACCGTCTATCCCGGCCTGATTGATTCCGAGACGCGGCTCGGCCTGACGGAAATCTCCGCCGAACCGAGCACCAATGACCTGTCGGAACCGAGCGACGAGATCATGCCACACATGCACGTCGCCGACGCTTTCCACGCGGAGAGCGACCTCATCCCCACCACCCGCGTCAACGGGATCACCAACGCCATCGTCGCGCCCGGCACGCAGGACACGCTGCCCGGGCAGGATTCTTTCATCCAGCTCGCGGGACCGTCGGCCGACGAAATGCTGATGGTGCGCGATATCGCCATGCCACTGAATTTCACTGGCAGACAACGCCGCCGCATGGACTGGCAGACCGGCCACGGCACCTATCCCACCACGCGCATGGGCATGGCCGCACAGCTTCGGCAGGCTTTTCTTGACGCGCTCGATTACCAGCAAAAGCTCGCCGACTACGAGAAGCGCAAGGGCGAGAAGGGCGTCCAGCCGGTGAAGCGCGATCTCAAGCTGGAGGCGCTGCTGCCGTATCTGCAAGGCAAGAAGCCGATCGTGCTCGCCGCCAGCGAGCCCAGCGACCTGCAGACCGCGGTCGCGCTCGCCAACGAGTTTCACCTGAAACTCATTCTCAACCACGTCACCCACTCGCAATCGCTGCTGGACTACATTGCGCAGCTCAAGGCGCCGGTGATCGTCGGCCCGATTTACGACTTCCCCAAGGAGAACGAGCGTTACGATGCCGTGTACCGGCTGCCGGGCGAGCTGTTCAAACGCGGTGTGAAGATCGCATTCGCATCCTACGATTCGCACCAGGTGCGCAACCTGCCGTACGCGGCGGGCTACGCGGTTGCCTACGGTCTGCCCTACGACGAGGCGATGAAGGCGCTGACCATCAACGCCGCCGAAATCTGGGGTTTGGCGGATCAACTCGGGTCGCTCGACCCCGGCAAGATGGCCAACGTGGTGGTGGCCAATGGCGATCCGCTGGACGTCAAAACCGACGTCAAGCACGTCTTCATCAACGGCCAGGAAATTCCGCTGTGGGATCGGCAGATGGAGCTGCGCGATCAGTATTCAAAGTAGTTTCAGTTTTGAGTTGAGATGCGGTTGCCCCACCCTTGTCGCTGCCGGGTTTGGAGCGACAGGGTGGGGATTCGCCATTGGCCGTGTGCCGTCGGCGAGGCACGACCAGAGTAACGAGTGTCAGGCCTTGATCGTGCTTACTGCCACCACCATTCCGCAGTAACATCAGAACCAGAGTTTCACGAACCTCGAGGCCCCGATGAAGCGGTGTATCGTTCTGCTTTTGTCTTTCTTGGGTTTGGCAGCGACGGCCGGCGCGGCCGGCCAGAAGCTGATTGCGCTCACCTTCGACGACGGCCCGCGCCCCTACATTCTCTACGGCTACACGCAGCCGGGGCAGAAACCGACGCCGGGGCTGCTCGACCTGCTCGACCGCGAGCATGTCAAAGCCACATTTTTCGTAATGGGATGGCGCCTGACGCCCGGCGCCTACGGCGACCCGCGCGAGTTTCGCACCGATAAGACTTGCCTCGACGCGGCGCGCGATCTCTTCCGCCGCGGGTACGAGATCGAAGACCATTCCTTCAGCCACGTGCAGTTCAAACTGTTCGAGAAGCAGCACGGGCCGGGCAGCGTGGTCGCCGACGTGGACCGAGCGTCGGAGTTGATCACGGGCGTGACCGGCCACCGCGCCGTCTTCGTGCGTCCGCCCGATTGGATTACCTGGGACGCGCTCAATCGTCAACTCGAAGGCCGCGGCTACCGTGTGCTCAGCATCTCGTCGGATGTGCCGCTGTCGATGCGCGACGTTAACTCTGCCGACTATCTCTGCGCCGGGGCGCGTCCGGTAAATTGCCCCAAGCCTTCGCTGAATGCTTTCGTGCTGCAGCAGATCGAGCGGCGCGAGAAGCAAGGCGTGGCGGCGCACATCTTGGCGTTCCACGAACTCTCGACCACGGTGGTTGCGCTACAGACGCTGATTCCGGAGCTGAAGGCGCGCGGCTATCGCTTCGTGACCATGCAGGAGTATGTGCGGCGCATCGGGCCGCCGGCGCCGGTGCAGCGCGCCGCATCGAAGAGTGGCGGCTAAAGCAGTTTCGGAATTGCCGTATCGCGCGAACGGGTCAGTGACTGCCGCCGCCTGCGCTTTGGCTGCGCGCCGAGCTCAGCCCGCGCGCGATCGCGGCGTTGATGTGCGCGTTGGCGAACTCGGCGGCGGTGCGGATGGCGTTCTTGAGGGCATGCGCGTTCGAGGAGCCGTGGCTGACGATGCAAACGCCCTTGAGGCCGAGCAACGGCGCGCCGCCGTATTCCGAGTAGTCGAGGCGCTTCTTGAACTCGTCGAAGGCGCGGCGGGAGAGCAGGAACCCGACCTGGCGCGTGATGGTGGCGCGCAGCGTTTCCTTCAAAATGTAGCCCACCGTTTCCACTAGCCCCTCGGAAACCTTCAGTGCGACGTTTCCGATGAACCCGTCGCAAACGATGACGTCCACGTTGCCGTTGTAGAGGTCGCGCCCCTCGACGTTGCCGACAAACTGCAGCGGCAGTTGTTTCAGCAACTGGTGCGTGGCGCGCGTCAGCTCGTTGCCCTTGGCCTCTTCCTCCCCGATGGAGAGCAGTCCAACGCGCGGACGCTCGACGCCAAAGATGGCGCGGGCGTAGATGTCGCCCATCACCGCCCATTGCTCCAGGTTGTGCGGCTTGGAATCCACGTTGGCGCCGACGTCGAGCATGATGCTGGCGGTCCCCTGCGCGGTGGGAAAAACGGCGGCCAGCGCGGGACGGTCCACACCCGGCAGCGCGCCCAGCACCATCTTCGCGGTCGCCATGGCGGCGCCGGTGTTGCCGGCGGTGATGAAGCCGGCGGCCTTGCCGTCCCGCACCAGGCGCAACCCGACGCGCAGCGTGGAATCGCGCTTGGCGCGCACCGCGTGCGCCGCCTTCTCGTTCATGCCGATGACCTCGCTGGCATGCACGACTTGGAGCTGCTCGAAGGGCGCGGAAGGATGAAGACGCAGTTCGGCGCGGACCTCTTCTTCCGGCCCGATCAGCAAGACGTGAATGTCGTGTTGACGCGCGGCCAGGATCGCGCCTTCGACTTCGGGCTTGGGGGCGCGATCCGAGCCCATCGCGTCGACGGCTATGACCGTGGGCATGAATCAGGCTTCAGGCTTCAGGGCTTCGGGCAACAGCGCAGCGCGGAAGCCGGCGGCCTATTCCTTTTCCTTGATGGCCAGCACTTCGCGGCCCTTATAGTAGCCGCATTTCGGGCAGGCGCGATGAGGCAATTTCTGCTCGTGGCAGTTCGGGCACTCGGAAAGCGAGCGCGCCGTCAGGAAATCGTGTGCGCGCCGGGTCGCCGTCCGCGCCTTGGAATGTCTGCGTTTAGGATTTGCCATGCTGTTCCCGTTTGCGTTTCATGATCTTCGATACGTGCTTCGCAGCACCCTGAAAAATCTCAAATTCTAAATTCCCCACTGTGTCAGCGTTCCAGCTTCTCCCGCAGGCCTTTCAGGGCCTCCCAGCGCGGTTCGGCGAGCGGCTCCGGGCACTGGCAGGCGCCCTGGTTGAGGTTTTGTCCGCACAGCGGGCACAGACCCCTGCAGTCCTCGGCGCACACCACCCTCATGGGCACCGCCAGTAGGATCTGCTCGCTCAGAATGTCCTTCAGCTCGATGCCCTCTCCTTGGTAATAACCGATCTCCGCCTCCGCCTGCGTCACCGAGATCTCCTCGCGGCCGGCATCAATGCCCAGTGGCCGGTAGAGCAGCTCGAACGTCCGGGTCACAGGGCGGGTGACCGTCTCCAGGCAGCGGGCGCAGGCGCTTTCCACCGAAGTCGCCAACTCGCCCAGCACGCGGATGTCCTGAATCACTCCCTTGTGCCCGTGACGTTCCTCGATCAGTATGGCCCGCCCGGTGCAACGTAAAGGCCCGCACTGGCGCATGTGTGGACCGAGGTCAATTGTTTCGGGGGGGAATTCTTCCCCAAAATTGATCTCTTTCTGCTCCAGAACTTGCAGGCTGATGAACATCTCGGCACTGACGTAAGCGCAAGGCCGTCAGACAATTACCCGGCCTGGCACACACGGCAGAATTCTCCCCGGGGCGAAACTTAAGGATAAAGGGCGGGTCGCGGTAGTGTCAATGCAGGCCCCCCTCCGTTTGAAAACTATGCTTTGGCCTTCCTGTTTACCGGGACGATATTGACCTTCGACTGCAAGTCGCAGTCCTCGGCAAATCCCAGGATTCGCTTAGCGTAGTTCCGTCCTTGCTGCGGGGTGCGAAACAGTTTTGACGCAAGGGTAGCGTCGGAAGTCTGCAGAAATTCAACTCTGTAGTAAGTCACTTCTCGATTGTCTCATTGATTAGCAGCAATCCAGCATGGAAATTGCATGGTTCATTGTAGCGGCATCGTGCAGCTCGCTCCGCCATTGGGATCATAACTGACCTGCGCTGCCTGGTTGCTGCAGAATCCCCGCCGTCCGGTTTGCCCCACCAGCAGCGGCGTGCCGACGGCGACGTAGGCGCTGACCGGCGTACCCACGGTGCTGCCGATGGAGAACTGGTAGCCGGACTTCGGGCAGGGTTGCGAAACACAACCCAGCACCCAGTCAATGATGCCGGCGTGGTTGCCGTCAATCGGCTGACCCGGCGGCGGGTAGGCCAGCTTGGTGAGTAGATCGGCGTAACCGAGGTCGGGATAGGTGATCTGGTACGTCGTCTGGGCATTGGCGATGGCGTGCAGCGACGAAACCGCCGAGGCCTCGTTAGCTGACATCTTCGAGCGCAGCAGATTGGGGATGGCCATGGCCGCCAAGGCCAGGATGATGGCCACCACAATCAGCAACTCGATCAGCGAAAACCCGCGTTGGCGGCGCATGTCCTCCCCCTACTGCGGGCTACATTATCAAACGCACTGCCGATTGCAAATCAAAGGTTTTCCCGGTGGCAGGCTTTTCCCGCGGTGGAAAAGCGCCGCGAGACGGAAGGCGCAAACAGACAGAGGTAGCCCTTGGTGGCTGCCATCTGTGGGATTCAGCTCCAAAGACGTTGTTAGGCGCCGGCCTCGGTGCCCGTGGCACTGCCCCCTTCGCTGCAGATGCTGCTGACCCTGCGCTGGACTCGTTCGCGGCCCTTTTCGTAGGTTTTGCGCGCCGAGTTGGTCAGGTCCTGGGCGCGCTCCTGCAGGTTGTTGCGGGCTTCCTCTCCGCTCATCGGCGCAAACAGCACGCCTAGGCCGATTCCCAGTCCCAAACCAAACAGAAATGCTTTCATGCTCTCCTCCTGCGCTTCTCACCACTATACAGACAGATGCCAGAATGCGGTTGAAGTTGCCGCCGCGGATGTGGTGCAACTGTGCGAAGGGCCCCTAAGAACGGAGGTGCGGCCAAGGCGCTGATACACTAGGCGGCGATGATCTCTGGATTTGCTTCCGCCGAAGGCACCGCGCGCTACGCCGGGCGTTTTCCACAGGTGCGCGATGCCGGACACTTCCGCCGCGCCGACTGGGTGAAGGATGTGGGCGAACTCTCGCTCTCCTCCATCGGCCTCGGGACCTACCTGGGCGAGACCGATGCCGCCGCCGACCGCGCCTACACCGCCGCCGTCGCCGAAGCGCTGCGCTCGGGCATCAACATTGTGGACACGGCGATCAACTATCGCCACCAGCGCTCGGAGAAGAACATCGGCGCCGCCTTGGCCGAGCTGATCGGAAACGGAACGCTGCGCCGTGACGAGGTGCTGGTCTGCACCAAGGCGGGGTTCCTGACCTTCGACGGCGATATGCCCGCCGACCCGCGCGCCTACTTCACCCGGGAATACCTAGAGCCTGGGATCCTGGATCCGGCCGAGATTGCGGCTGGATCGCATTGCATGGCGCCGAAGTTCCTTGCCGACCAGATCGACCGTTCGCGCCACAACCTCGGGCTGGATACGATCGACGTCTTCTACCTGCACAATCCCGAGACCCAGCTCGGCGAAATTCCGCCCAAGCAGTTCGTCGAGCGCCTGCTGGCTGCCTTTGGCGAGCTGGAAGACGCAGCCAGGGCGGGCAAGATTCGCTGGTATGGCGTGGCCTCCTGGGATGCATTCCGCGTGCCGCCGGGGCAGAAGGGCTACATGCCGCTGGAAGCCGTCCTGCAGTGCGCCTACGACGCAGCCGGCGACGACCACCACTTTCGCTTTATCCAGTTGCCGTTCAATCTCGCCATGCCCGAGGCTTGGGCAGCCAGTAACCAGCAGCTCGAAAATGAGGCGGTGGCGCCACTGGAATTCGCGCATCGCATGGGCATCGCGGCGGTGGGCAGCGCCACCCTCGCCCAGGGACAACTCGCCGGTGAGCTGCCGGAGTTCATTTCCAAGCGCCTGGGCATGAGCAATTCGGCGGAAAACGCCATCCAGTTTGGCCGCTCCGCTCCGGGGATCGTCACCGCGCTGGTGGGTATGGGCAGGCCGGAGCACGTCAAGGCAAACCTGGCTGTGGCGTCCCATCCGTTGGCCGATCTGGAGCAGTGGCGCGCGCTGTTTCGCAGTTAACTCGTCCTTGGTTCGGGATTGACATCGGATGCGAAAGCCCGGCCTGCCGACTACGGACTACCAGACCCCAGCTACGAGCTACCAGCTCCCATCTACCGTCACCCCCATTGCTATACTGAGAATTCATGCTGCGAGTCCGCTTCGCGCCGTCGCCCACGGGTTTTCTGCACGTCGGCAGCGCGCGCACCTTCATCTTCAACTGGCTCTACGCCCGCCACAACGGCGGCGCCATGATCCTGCGCGTGGACGACACCGACGTGGAGCGCAACACCGAAGCCTCGCTCACCTCCATTTTCGAGGGCCTGCGCTGGCTCGATCTTCCCTGGGACGAGCAATACCGGCAGTCGGAGCGGCTGGCGCTGCACAAGCAGATGGCGGAGGCGATCTTCGCCAAGGGCATGGCGTATCGCGACTTCTCGCCGCCTCACGCAGACTCAGTGGACCGAGGACTGTTTCTGTATCATCCCAGCGCTCGCGAGATGTCACGAGAGCAGAGCGATCAGATGGCCGCTGCTGGCGAGCCGTTTGCGCTGCGTTTCCGCGTGCCGCGCGAGCCGCAGCGCACCATCCGCTTCAACGACGCCGTCTATGGCGAGCAGGCCAAGTCCACCGCCGACATCGAGGACTTCGCGCTCTTGCGCTCCGACGGCATGCCGACCTATCACATGGCCTCCTGCGCCGACGACGCCGACCTGCGCATCAGCCACGTCATCCGCGGCCAGGACCACCTCACCAACACCTTCAAACACATCCTGATCTTCGAAGCCGCCGGCGCCGCGCTGCCGCAGTTCGCGCACCTGCCTTTGCTGATGGCGCCCGACGGCACCAAGCTCTCCAAGCGCAAGCACGGCCCGGTAGTAAGCGTGACCACCTATCGCGACGCGGGATTCTTGCCGGAGGCGTTCGTCAATTTCCTGTGCCTGCTGGGCTGGTCGCCAAAACAGGACCGCGAGTTCCTGACGCGACAAGAGTTGATTGAGCTGTTTTCGCTGGAGGGCATCAATCGCGCCAACGCGGTAGTGAATTTCAAAGAATTGGTTGCCCCACCCTTGTCCCGCCCCGGGGAGCCTGCCCCGAGCCCAGTTGAGAGGGCGGGACAGGGTGGGGGCTTACCGTCCCCCGAGGACATGTTCGACGCGAAAGCCCTCTGGCTCAACGCCGAGCACATCCGCGCCTTACCTGTCGAAGACCTATGCAAGCGCCTGCTGCCCGTGGTGCGTGAGGCGGGCTTCGACGTTTCGCCAGAATACATCCAGCGCATCACGCCGCTGGTCCGCGAGCGCATCAAGCTGCTGAGAGATGTTCTCGCCGTCGCCGACTTCTTCTTCGTGGACCAACTGCCGCCGTACGATCCTGCGGAGTTGATCCCGCAAAAGGGCGATGCGACGATGGCGATCAAGGCGCTGACGAAAGCGCGCAAGGTGCTGGCCAACATGCCCGCCGCCGACTTCAAACACGACACCCTCGACGCCGCCCTCCGCGCCGCCGCCCAGGAACTCAAACTCAAAGCCGGGCAGATGTTCCAGCCGATCCGGGTCGCCGTCTGCGGGCGCAAGAACGCCCCGCCGCTGTTCGAGACCCTGGAAGTGCTGGGGAAAGAGACGACGGTGGCGAGAATCGACCAGGCAATCGAGAAGGTTCAGTAGAAAATTGGTCCCGGAGGGACCGGTTACAGTAGCCCGCCACTTCAGTGGCGGGTTAGGTGAACCAATAGAGCTAGTGCCGTAGGCACGGCTGAAATCACTCCGGAGTCGCAGATGGCGCACACGTACGTCTCCAGCCTTGTGCATTATGTCTTTTCAACCAGGGACCGCCGGAAATGCATTGGCGACGATCTGCGACCAAAGCTCTGGGCCTATCTCGGCGGCATTGCCCGCGAAAATCAGATGAAGGCACTTGCGGTCGGCGGCACGGACGATCACGTCCACGTGTTGCTCTCGCTGCCCGCTACAATCGCTATTGCCAAGGCCGTTCAGTTGTTGAAAGGCGGCTCATCGAAATGGATCAACGAGCATCCTGGGCCCGAGTTCCATTGGCAGGACGGATACGGCGCGTTCACGGTGAGCGTCTCCACTTTGGACAGAACCCTCGAATACGTTCGCAAGCAGCCCGAGCATCATCAAAAGCGCAGCTTCGAAGAGGAGTTCCTCGCCTTGTTGAGAGAGCACCGCATTGACTATGATCCGCGATACATCTGGGGATAATCTCAGCCGTCCCTACGGGACTGGTTCTTCTGGGCGGAGTGTTCCCGGCGTTAGAACGCCGGGCTATTGTCAACCGTCCCGCTGGGACTGCGGCCGCAAGAACGCCCCGCCGCTGTTTGAGACCCTGGAAGTGCTGGGAAAAGAGAAGGTATTGGAGCGAGTCGTGCACGCAATTGAGGGGGTTCAATAGGAATTGGAAGCTTGAGTTGTAATTTGGAACTTTCAGCAGGAAATTCGTCCCGGAGGGACCGGTGACAATAGCCCGCCACTTCAGTGGCGGGTAAGGAGAGCAGATAGAGTAAGTGCCGTAGGCACGGTTGAAATGTCGGCCCAATTTTCCGACCTGCGATTTTCAGCCGTCCCTACGGGACTTGAGTCTGTTGCCGAACTGCTCCCGGCGTTGAAACGCCGGGCTATTATCAGCCGTCCCGCTGGGACCGCGGCCGCAAGAACGCCCCGCCGCTGTTTGAGACGCTGGAAGTGCTGGGGAAACAGAAGACGCTTCAGAGGATTGAGCAGGCGATTGAGGGGTAGAATAGAATTTGTAATTGGTTTCTGCGAGATCGAACGACGGGACGGGTCAAGTGAATATACCGGCAGTAGGGCTAACCCGAGAGGACCTGAAGGAATATCTTGCCAACGATTCTGTTGTCCCGCTGTTCTTCTGCGGGGATAGTCGAACCGTACTGGAGGAATGGCCCGACCAGTCGATTGACATGTGCATGACCTCCCCCCCCTATTGGGGGCAGAGGCAGTATGCAGTGGAGGGCATTGGCCTCGAGGCGACTTATAGTGAATATGTTTGCAAGCTACTGGCAGTTTTCTCGGAAGTTCGCCGAGTATTAAAACCGACTGGTTCTTTATGGCTGAATATTGGGGACGCTTACCAAGAAAAAAGGTTATTGGGACTCCCCTGGCGGGTTGCGTTCACGATGACGGAACAGCAGGGATGGCTTCTTCGTAACGAAGTAATCTGGAACAAGGTGAAAGGCGGCCCCGATAATAGCAAAGACAAACTACGCAATGTACATGAGCATGTTTTCCATTTTGTGAAGAATGCCTATGGCTATTTCTATGACGTCGATGCTATTCGGAAAGTGCCGGGGACAGCCAAAGTGGTGAACGGTGCAGTGATTTCTGCTACTGGAGTGAGCGGCGTGCGCTACAGACGACAGATCGAGCTTTCGACTGTATTGACTGAGGCGGAGCGAAGAGCCGCATATGCCGCGCTGGAGGACATCCTGAATGAGGTAAGGGAAGGGAAACTTTCGGACTTCAGAATGATCATTCGGGGACAACAGCGCGCCACACACTCGGATTCTGACACTGTTTCAGGACGAGCTCGCGAACTCCAACAACGCGGGTACTATTTCCTTAGGTACGACCCAAATGGAGCTAAACCTAGCGACGTTTGGGACATCCTCCCAGAGGATACGCAAAAGCGGGGTATACATTTCGCGCCTTATCCGCAAGATTTGTGCAGGATCCCAATTGCAGCCACGTGTCCTGAAGGAGGTGTTGTTTTAGACCCATTTTGTGGGACGGGGACAACCATGGTGGTCGCACAGCAGCTCAACAGGAAGTCTGTCGGCATCGAGATCTCGGATGAGTACATCAGGACGGCCACAGAAAGGTGTGCCCCCTTGCTATGAGCAAGCTGCTGGAATTGTTTGGCGTCTCCACTTCTTCCAAAGAGCCCGTTAAGTGGCAAGAAGTCGTCGACAACAGATGGTGCCCATTTCTGGAACGCCTTTGCTTGAAAGGAAGAAAGAGTCAGCCGAATATTCTGATTGGCAGCTGCTCTGTATCGTACAGTCGCAAATCACTCCCCATTATCATCTGCCCACACCGATTACTTGAACGACAGCAACTTTTCACCGATTGCCTTCACCTGCTGACACTTCATGAGCCGGGCAACGAACTACATATCGTCTCAGAGGTGGGAATTCCGGGGGGCAGCGTCGATTATTTTGTCGTTTCGGCCAACAAGGGCAAGGTACGAGATTTCGTAGGAGTTGAATTACAAACTCTAGATACAACCGGAACAGTGTGGCCTGAGCGCCAGCGATTCCTGCTGGAAAATGGGCTTCCTGCTGCTAGGAAAGATGCCGAATCCAAGAAGACATTCGGCATGAACTGGATGATGAATGCTAAAACCATTCTGATCCAACTACACAATAAGGTCGTCACCTTCGAGGACATCAACAAGAAATTGGTGCTGGTGCTGCAAGACCCTTTCATGGAATACATGAGAAATACGTTTGTATTCGATGAGGTAACAGATGCTCGACTCGGCGATTCCATGCACTTTCATGCCTACAGCTTTTCGGCCACTGAGCGTGGGCTATGGAGGCTTGAGCTGGCCCACCGATACAGTACAAGCGCTGCAGGAGTTGCGAAATCGCTCGGGCAGAGAGCTGAAGCAAAAGTCGAACTCGAGGAGATTGTTTCGCTGCTAGAGGCAAAGATTTCCGACGCTACACTCTTCAACTTTGCTCATCCGGTGACAGATGTCACACCAACAACGCCACCTTCATAGACGAGTAGGGAGATTATGAGCCCGTCAGGACCGGAGGCCGAGGCTGCTGCCGTGACCGCGCCCGCCGCTGCGCCCTCCAATTTCATCCGCGACATCATCATCGAGGACCTCAAGACGAAGAAGTACGGCGACGCGGTCGTCCAGACGCGCTTTCCTCCCGAGCCCAACGGCTACCTGCACATCGGGCACGCCAAGGCCATCTGCCTCGACTTCGGCCTGGCGGACGAGTTCGGAGGCCGCACCAACCTGCGCTTCGACGACACCAATCCGGAAAAAGAAGAGCAGGAGTACGTGGACTCGATCATGGCGGACGTCCGCTGGCTGGGCTTCGAGTGGGACGGCCTCTACTACGCCTCCGATTATTTCGACCAGCTCTACGAGTGGGCGATCAAGCTGATCAAGGACGGCAAGGCGTACGTTGACGACCTGACGGCGGACGAAACCCGCGAATACCGCGGCACCCTCACCGAGTCCGGCCGCGAGAGCCCGTATCGCAATCGCCCGGTGGAAGAAAATCTCGACCTGTTCACGCGCATGGAGAAAGGCGAGTTTCCCGACGGCTCGCGCGTGCTGCGCGCCAAGATCGACATGACCTCGCCCAACATGAACATGCGCGATCCGGTCATGTACCGCATCCTGCACGCCTCGCATCACCGGACGGGCGACAAGTGGTGTATCTACCCGATGTACGACTACGCCCACGGCCAGTCCGATTCCCTGGAAAAAGTCACGCACTCCATGTGCACGCTGGAGTTTGCCGACCACCAGCCGCTCTATCGCTGGTACATCGAACAGCTCGGCATCTTTCCCTCGCAGCAGATCGAGTTCGACCGCCTCAACCTGACCTACACCTTGCTCAGCAAGCGCAAGCTACTGCAGTTGGTCAACGAAGGCCACGTGCGCGGCTGGGACGATCCCCGCATGCCCACCATCTGTGGCATCCGTCGCCGCGGCTACACCCCGGAGGCGATCCGCAATTTTGTTACGGCAGTAGGCGTGTCGCGCACCAACGGCATTGTTGACCTGGCCATGCTGGAGCACTTCGTCCGCGAAGACCTGAACAAGCGCGCGCCGCGGGTTATGGCCGTGCTGCGTCCGCTCAAGGTGGTAATTGACAATTACCCCGAAGGTCAGACCGAAGAACTGGAAGCCATCAACAATCCCGAGGATCCCAGCGCGGGCAAGCGCAAGGTACCGTTCTCGCGCGAGCTGTACATTGAGCAGGACGACTTCCGCGAGGTGCCGCCGCCCAAGTATTTCCGCTTGTCGCCGGGACGCGAAGTCCGCCTGCGCTATGCCTACATCGTCAAGTGCACCAATGTTGTGAAGGACGAGAAAACCGGCGAGGTGGTGGAAGTGCACGTTACCTACGATCCGGAAACGCGCAGCGGCAGCGCCTCGGCCAATCGCAAAGTGAAGTCCACCATTCACTGGGTTTCGGCGGATCATGCAGTGGACGCCGAAGTGCGGCTTTACGACACGCTGTTTAGCAAAGAGGATCCCAGCCAGGTCGAAGCGGGCAAGGATTTCACCTCCAACCTGAATCCCAAGTCGCTGGAGATCGTGAGCCACGCGAAACTGGAGCCGTCGCTGGCCGATGCCGTTCCCGGCAGCCGCTGCCAGTTCGAGCGCCTGGGATATTTTTGCGTTGATCCCGATTCGGTTTCGGGAAAACCGGTCTTCAACCGCACCGTCGCCCTGAAGAACACCTGGGCTAAGATCGAGCGCCAAGCCGCTTTGTAGTGATGATCGGCCGGGCGAGTGCCGCCAGCCCGTTTTGGTCCCTAAGGCAGTGATCAGATATGCTTTGGTAATGACATGACTGATTGACGCTGCACAGCAACTCACATATATTCACGCCAACATTGACCGGTTCAACACCGTCGCTCCCCCCAAAGTTCAAGGTGCGCCCGGTCGTGTCGTGTCCCAGGAATATCCCAAGCCAGTCCTGGGTGATAAGTTGCGCGCGTCTTCGTTAATGCAGGCCCTTAACCGTTAACCCGGAACCAGCGGAACAGCAGAGCTGCGAATGGAGAATGTCTTTATCGGGATCGTCATCATCCCCGGCATCTTCGCCCTGCTGTTTTTCCTGGTTTTCAGCTATCTCTACCGGCAGGTGCAGGAACCCTACTTCCGCGCCTGGCAGATCGCCTGGGGCGCCTACTGCCTGCAGTACGCCTTCCTGGCCTGGACCTTCTTCGGGGCGGAAACCCAGGTCGCCTATTTCGCCTCCAAGCTGTTGTTCTGCGTGGTGGCGGCGGCGATCTTCGTGTCCACGCGGCTGGTGCGGGAAAACTACCGGCCGCACTGGTCCGATGCGGCGCTGGCCTTGGGTGCGGTGGCGCTTACGATCTACAACTTCCTGGCTCATATCAATGGCGGTCGGTTTACCGCCAGGGCGCGGCCGCACCTGGAATTGGAAGTCGCCATCGCTATCGTGCTGCTGATTTCGGCCGCGCGTTTCTATCGCATCGGCCGGCAGCGCGATTCGGTGGGCTTCCGCCTGGTGGCGGCTGCGCTGGTGGTGTGGACGCCGCTGCTGCTGGCACGCCAGTTCCACACGTTTTTCGACATGGCCTTCGGGCGCGTCGGACACTTCGTCGAAACCATGCCGCAGATGCTGGTGGGCGTGGCCATGATCCTCGTGCTGTTCGAGCACGAGCGCCGGCAGGTGCAGGAAAACTCGCTGGTTTTCTCCACCCTGGATGTGGATGTCAGCAGCCTGCTCAGCCCCGCCGAAGCCGCCCCCGCGCTGGTCAAGTTGCTGGACCGGCTGACGCGCCTGTGCCGGGCGGAGCGCGCCGCCATCTACATCGCCGAGCGCTGGCGCGTTGTGCTGCCGTCGGTGTCGCGCGGTTTCGAGCCGGAGTTCGTTCAGGAACTGGAGCGTGAGGGCAGCGGCGAGTACCTGAGCGACATTGCCTTCCGCCGTGGCGGGCTGGCTACTTTCCACAACGTGGCGCAGATGAGCGAACCGCTGCCGGCAGGGGCGCCGCGGCGTTTCGAGCGCTGTAAGGCCCTGCTGGAGCGCTACCGCGTGGACAGCGTCACCTCGGTCAGCCTGCAGACCCGCGACCACAACTTCGGCGTTGTCATTCTGCCGCATCATGAGCGCAAGGTGCCAGGCACATCGCAGGTGCGGATGCTGCTCGGGGTGGCCATGCAGATCGGCATGACGCTGGAGAACTATGTCGTCATGCACGAAGCCAAGCGGCGCACCCGGGAATACGAACTGCTGACCGAGATGGGCAAGGTGATCAGCTCCCGCCTCGATCCCGATGAAGTGCTGCGCTCCATTCGCAAGGAGCTGGGGCTGCTGTTCGATACCGAGACCTTTTACGTCGCGTTCCTGGAAGATGACGAACTGAGTTTCGAGTTCGAATGTGTGCGCGGGGAGATCCGGCCGAAGCGCCGGCGCAAGACCGCCAACGCGCTGACCGAATACGTGATCCGCAGCGGCCAGCCGCTGCTGGTCCGCTCCGACATGGAGAATGTGCGGGCGCGCCTAGGGCTGACTTTCGTGCCCGAAGTCCCGGCCAAAAGCTACTGCGCCGTGCCCATCCACATCAACAACCGCGCCGTGGGCGTGCTGGCGGCGATGAACTTCGACCGCGAGCTCGTGTACGAGTCGCGCGACCTGGAGCTGCTGCAAACCGCCGCTGGGCAGGTCGCGGTGGCCATCGAAAATGCGCGTCTGTTCAAGGAACAGCAGCGCCGCTCGCGCTATCTTGCCTTCCTCAATAACGTCTCCAAGATGGCCATTTCCAGCCAGGACGCAGCGCAGATGCTGGCCGAGATCGTCGCTGAAATTCAGCAAAACTTCGATTTCGATCACATCGGCATCGGCATGCTCGATTATGTGACCAAGGAGATTGAAATCAAGGCCGAGGCTGGCGCCACCGTTTCCGGCGTCGGCAAGCGCGTCCCGTTAGGTTCCGGCCTGTTGGCCCGCTGCGCCCGCAGCAACGAGATGGTGCTGGTGCAGGACGGCGATTCCAAGCTGGCCTCCATCCTGCCCGATGCGCGCTCCGTGCTCTGCCTGCCGCTGACCTATGGCGAGAGCCTGCTGGGCGTGCTCAACGTGGAGAGCCGCCGCGAAAAGGCCTTCGCCGGGCAGGAAGTCCTCATCCTGCGCACCCTGGCCGACCTGCTGGCCACCGCGCTGCACAACGCGTTTGTCTTTCAGAAGCTGCAGCAGCAGTCGATCACCGATGGCCTGACCGGAATCAAGACTCGCCGCTTCTTTCTGGAGAACCTGCAGACAGAATGGAAGCGCGCGTCGCGGTCCGGACGCTCCTTCTCCGTCGTGCTCATCGACCTCGACAAGTTCAAGGCGGTCAACGACACCAACGGCCACCTGGAAGGCGATTTGGTGCTGGCGCGGGTCGGGCGGCTGCTGGAGCAAAAATGCCGTCAATCGAACGTGGTGGCGCGCTACGGCGGAGACGAGTTTGTCATCCTCATGCCGGAAACCGGCGTCGAGCAGGCGCAGATTCTGTCGGAACGTCTACGGCTCTGGCTGGTCACCGATCCCATGCTCAACGAGCGCCAGATCACCGGCAGCTTCGGCGTGGGAACCTTTCCCGCGCACGGCGCGACCGCCGAAGAAGTGCTGCGCATCGCCGACGCGGGCATGTACGTTTCCAAACGCGCGGGCGGGAATTGCGTCTCAATTGCCGAGGAATTCATCAACGCGGGCGGCGCGGTGGCGCAGCGGCAACTGCTCACCGCCTACATCGAGGGCTTCCTCCAGCGCGAGCACACCGGTCCTGAATCGGTCCAGGAACTGACGGCCACGCTCAAGAACATGTGCGCCGCCTCCAACAGCCGCGAGTCCCTGATGGAGGCGCTGTACGCCCTCAGCCGCGCCTCCGAAGGGCGCGAGGTGCACGCCAGCGGGCTGGGGGAAGCGGTGGCGCGCGAGGTCGAGGTATTGGGGCGCGAGCTCGGCATGAACGAGAGTGAACTGCAGGATGTGGTCTACGCCGCCCGCGTTCACGATCTCGGCAAGCTCATTCTGCCGGAAAAAATTCTCTGCAAGTCCGCCCCGCTCACCGAAGACGAGTTTTACCTGGTGAAAATGCACCCGCTGGTCGGGGCGGAGATCGTGTCCTGCATCCCGGACAGCGAGCGCCTGCAGGACATCATCAAGCACCATCACGAGCGCTTCGACGGCGCCGGCTATCCCGACGGATTGCGCGGCGAGCAAATTCCGCTCGGCTCGCGCATGTTGTTTGTCGTGGATGGCTACCTCACCATGATGAGCGATCGCCCGTTCGCACACCGCATGTCGCAGAGCGAAGCCATCGCGGAGCTGGAACGCTGCAGCGGCACGCAGTTCGACGGCATGCTGGTGCGGCTGTTTCTGGAGCAGGTCAGGGGCAAGAAAAAGCCCATCCCCAGCAGCCAGTAGAAGCGTCGATCCAAGCCGCTCCTGCCGGAATTGCCGCGGAAGGCACGGCCTGGTCGGCTACTCCTTCCCCCGCTTCTGCGGCTCCAAACTCTCCAGCAAACTCTCCGCCACCGCATCCACTACCGGCTGCGGCACCTCTTCCATCGCCCTGGCTGTTCGCCGGCGTTTCCCCGCTTCCTTGGTCAACAACACGATCACGTGGGCAATGGCCGCGTTATCGGTTCCCATGCCTTCCGGCGTCTTGGCCTTCACCCCGACCGAGCCCGCCTCAATGCCCAACAACTCCGCCACTCGCCGCTGGATCAGCGCCGCGTGCGGTCCGATCTTCGGCTCCTGCAGGACCAGCGTGGAATCCACGTTCGCTACCGCGTACCCGGCGCGCCTCACGTGTTCCATCGCCGTCTGCACGAAGACGGCGGAGTCCGCACCCTGCCAGCGCGCGTCCGACGGTGGGAAGTAGGTGCCGATATCACCGGCAGCAATCGCCCCCAGCAACGCGTCGGTCAACGCGTGCAGCAGGACGTCGCCGTCGGAATGACCGGTGAGCCCCTGCGGATGCGCGATCGTCACGCCGCCGATTTTCAGCGGTATGCCGCTCTTGAACTCGTGCGAATCCCACCCGTATCCAATTCTCATAAGTAGCTTTTAGCTTTTAGCCGTTAGCTCTTAGCCGGACCAGTCGTTAGCTAAAAGCTAAGAGCTAACGGCTAAGAGCTGTGTTTTACATAGAACTCTGCCAGCTCCAAGTCTCCCGGCGTGGTGATCTTGATATTGCGCGGCGAGCCCATCACCACGAACACCTCATGTCCGGAGCGTTCCACCAGGGAAGCCTCATCGGTGCCGGTGAAGCCGTCGGCCTCGGCTTCGGCGAACGCCTTTTTCAGCACGTCGTAGCGGAAGGCCTGCGGCGTCTGCGCCATGACAATCTGCGCCCGCGGGATGGTGGCACGGATCACCGCTCCCTCGGCGGTCCGTTCGACTTGCTTGATGGTGTCCACCGCCGGCACGCCGGCGATGGCGGCGCCGTGGCGCACGGCTGCCTCGATCACGTTGTGGATGATTTCCGGATCCACCAACGGGCGCACCGCGTCGTGCACCAAGATCACGTCGTCGGGCGCGGCCTTCAGCGCCGCCAGCGCGTGCGCCACCGACTGCTGCCGATGCTCGCCGCCTTCCACCACGCGCACCGGCTTGCCCAGCTTCTCCTGCGCCAGCCGCGGTTGGTATCCGGCGGCTTCGGAGGGACGCAGCGCAAGGTAGATTTCGCTCACCTGGAGCACGGCGACAAACTTGCGCAGCGTGTGCACCAGGATCGGCACGCCGTCGAGTTCGGTGAACTGCTTGGACGCTGCCGGAACCACGCGCGCGCCGCTGGCCGCCGCCATGCGTGTCCCCAGTCCCGCCGCCGGAATAATGACAATCACGTTCATAAGGGGCAACAAGTATATACAGCCGCGGCGGACTCATCCATCCATGTTGCCAAGATCGGTTCCCGCCGATACCAGCGGAAGCGCTAACACGTTGCGCCTCGTCTTTGCGTACTTACGGCAAATCGGCGCAACACCGCCAACTTTTCTTCGGCAAACTCGATGCAAGTCTTTCCCGTAAGCGGCCAGCCGTGCAGCAGTCGCCCAGGTTGGGAATTACAGAAGTAACAATGTGCTCAATATCACACAAGGATGGAAATCGGCTCTGCCATCATCCTGGCGTGTGGCACTTCATGGACGCAACGCGGAACCGCCAACTGCTGCCGCCGGTTGTGGCGCGCCGCGACGGGTCTGCTTCTGATCGTCTAGTCTGCGGGGGAGGTATGCACCGTGCTGGGGACAGCGCATTGCGTTCCTTTGCGAGTGCGTCGCGTCAGGGCCACGGGAAATCCCGCGGATTCACGCTGGTGGAGCTACTCGTGACTGTGGCAGTCATCCTCACCCTGTGCGCGATTGCCATTCCAAACATGATGGCCGCCGTGGATCGAGCTAAAGTCGCACGCGCCGTCGGAGACATCCGTACGATCGGAAGTCAGGTGCAGGCGTTCCAACTCACCAGCGGCACTTATCCCAATACGCTGGACGAGGTCGGATACGGGGCCCATCGCGATCCCTGGGGTACTCCCTACCAATACCTCAATCTTCAGGACGTCAAAGCCAAGGGAAAGATGCGCAAGGACCGTTTTCTGGTTCCCATCAACAGCTTCTTCGACCTTTACAGCAAGGGAAAAGACGGTGCGAGCGTAAGTCCGCTCACGGCAAAACAGAGCCAGGACGACATCATCTGGGCCAATGATGGTGGATACGTTGGGCTCGGCAAGGACTTCTAGGCGCGATGAGGGTGGACTTCACGTTTCTGCGCAGCAAAGTGGCGCGACGAATTTTTATTCTCTTTGTCTGTTGTGCCCTGCTACCGATTCTTGCCTTGACCTTCATTTCTCTCCAATCGGTTTCACAGCAGCTCGCTGAACAGAGCCGTAGCCAACTGCAGCGGGCGAGTAAAGCGGAGGGAATGGGAGAGTACGAACGGTTGGGAAGCCTGGAAGGCGAGATGAAGATCGTGGCTTTGCACCTCGCCCAGGGACGTTCACCCGGGCTGGGAGAAACTTTCAAGGCTCGCTTCACGAATGCTGCCAGCTTCGGCGCGCTGGGGGAAATGCAGAACGTAGCCCTCGGCAAAGCGTTGCGTTTACCTGCCTTCAGCCCCGAGCAGCGGAAGCACCTGCTGGCGGGCAAGTCTCTGCTGGTTGTGGACTCCTGCATCGGACGCGCCGCTAGCTGCGTCAGCATGATTCGCCTCATTGATCCCGCCCAGCCACAAGCAGGAACGCTGATGGCCGAGATCAACCCGGGCTATCTCTGGGATCCGGAGAAGTTGGCCTTTGGGGTGAACTTGTGCGTGTACACTTCGGGCAAAGCGCTTTCCTGTGAGGAAAACGCCGCGCTGCAGAAGGCTGTCGGCAGCTTGGAGCGGAAGCCGGGCGATACGAATCGCCTGTTCAGTTGGAACAGCGGTGGAATTCGCTATGATTCAGCCTACTGGAAGCTGTTTCTCAAGGCTCATTTCCTGGCACCGGATTGGACCATTGTCTTCAGCCAGAGGCGCGACGAGAACCTCGCCCCCATGCGGCATTTCCAAGCCACATTCCCATTTGTGGTTCTACTGGCAGTTTTGGCGGTTATCCTGCTCAGCTCGATCCAAATCCGCCGTATCCTTGTGCCCCTCGAAAAGCTGGCCGAAGGAACCGAGCAAATCGGCGCGCAGCATTTTGAAGCCAGAGTGGACGTGCGCAGCGGTGACGAGTTCGAAAACCTGGCGCGTTCCTTCAACGCCATGTCCTCTCGCCTGGGCCGGCAGTTTCATGCGCTCCGCACGGTCCACGATATCGATCAGGCGATCCTGGCTTCCCTGAATCGGGAAGGAATCATCGCCGCCGTTTTGCAGCATATGCCCGATCTGCTGCCCCATGGCTGCTTCGCCGTGGCGTTGTTGAGCGATCCGCACCTCGAGAATCTTCCCAGCTTGAGCCTTACGATTCCGAGCCGGAGCCTCCCCTGCCGGCGCGTGGAGACGAGTTTCTCCGGCCAGGATTTGGCGCAGCTTCAGCGCAATCACACGTCTTGGCTCGTTGCCCCCGGTGAGCTCGTCCCCGAGTTCCTGGCGCCCCTGGCAGGCGAGGGCATGACGGCGTTTCTGATCCTGCCCGTCCACGTGGATGGGAGGGCTTTCGGGGCACTGATCTGCGCGCATACGCACGTCCTCGCAGGAGCCAAGGAAGACCTCGAGCAGACCCGGCAGGTTGCCGACCAGCTTGCGGTCGCGTTGTCCAACATCCAACTGATGGAGGCTTTGGAACAACTTCACTGGGGAGCCTTGAGCGCGCTGGCGCGTGCCATTGATGCGAAATCGGCTTGGACTGCCGGGCACTCCGAGCGCGTGACCCACCTCGCGGGGAAGATTGCAAGGGCGATGGGGGTTTCGCCGAAGGAACTGCAGATCATGCACCGCGGAGGGTTGCTGCACGACATCGGCAAAATAGGCACGCCACCGGAAATCCTCGATAAGCCCGGAAAGCTCGACCAAAAAGAAATGCAGACCATGCGCGATCACGTCCGCATCGGCGTGCGAATTCTCGAACCTGTTCCCGGCCTTCGGGAAGCTCTGCCGATCGTGGCCCAGCATCACGAATGGTTCGATGGCAGCGGGTACCCGGAGGGCTTGGCGGGAGAGCAGATCAGCCTCCACGCCCGCATTTTCGCCGTGGCTGATTGTTATGATGCGTTGATTTCCAACCGTCCCTATCGCCGCGGGTTGCCGCGGGCCAAGGTGATTGAAATCATCGAAGGCGGTTCCGGGACGCAGTTCGATCCCCGCGTGATCGAGGTTTTCCATCGCTTGTGCGCGGAAGACCCTGAGTTATCCGGTATGCCGGAGCCATCCGAAATGATTGAGCAGCGGTCATGAATGCACGCGGGAGCGCGCGATGTCACGGAGAAGAGTTGCCCTCATTGTAGTTCTACTGGTGAGTTGCCTGGCCTGCAATCGGGGGATCAAATCCCCGCCCCAGGAATTGCTCGGCGTGTGGACGACCGACGTTCCCGCCTACCAAGGCCGCTATCTGAAATTCGAGAAGGACTACGTCCTCTTCGGAGTCGGCCAAGACGCTTCACCCACGATTCAACCGATCTTGAGCATTGATGTCCGACAGGACGGCAAGCAGACCGTCTACACTGTCCATTCCGTGGATGCTGATGGAGCCCACGAATTCGTTTTCTTTTTTGACCCCTCCGATGGTGGAGCCCTGCGGATCAAGAATCAGAGAGAGGTGGTGTGGAGGAATCGAGGCTGAGTTCCCAACCGCATTTCTCGGTCCGGCCAGCACACTCGGTGTCCCACTTCGTGCTGCGTTGGCGAGTAGAAATGACGGCCTGCTGATCTGAGGCGCCGCGTACAACCTGGGGCACGTTTGGTCGTCAGAGCGGAAATGCGGTGATCCTTCAGACTCCCAATCCGAATCTCCCTACACCGGTTCCGCTGGTCTTTCCGATGCCACCGCCGGCGCGCCCGGAGGAGCAACCGTCGGCGACGGGGCGCTGGGTTGCGGCTGCCCGGGACGGACGTTGGCGCCGCGCGGCGGCTCGGGACGCATCACAGCACGCTCGTCGAACTTCCCGAAGATCATCTTCCCCGCCGTGGTCTGCAGCACCGAGGTCACCGCGATGTCGATCGTCTTGCCAATCATCTTGCGCGCATTGTCCACCACGACCATGGTTCCGTCGTCCAGATACGCTACCCCCTGGTTGTACTCCTTGCCCTCCTTGAGAATAAACACGCGCATCGTCTCGCCGGGCAGCACAATCGGCTTCAGCGAGTTCGCCAGCTCATTGATGTTGAGCACTTCCACGCCCTGCAGTTGTGCCACTTTATTGAGGTTGAAGTCGTTGGTGACGATCTTGCCCTCCAGAAACTTGGCCAGCTCGATCAGCTTCATGTCCACTTCGCGGATGGCGGGAAAGTCGTTTTCCACGATCTGCACCTGCAGCGTGGCGATCTTCTGAATGCGTTGCAGGATGTCCAGCCCGCGGCGGCCGCGATTGCGCTTCAGCGAGTCGGCGCTGTCGGCCACCAGTTGCAGTTCGCGCAGCACAAACTGCGGGATCACTAGTACGCCGTCCAGAAAGCCGGTTTCCGCGATGTCGGCAATCCGCCCGTCTATAATGACGCTGGTATCCAGGATTTTGTGGCTCTTCTTGGCCTGCTTTTCCCCGCCGAAGATGCCGCCCAGCGCCGACAAGTTCAGCAGGTCGCCTTTGTTCGCTCCCACGATCAGCCCGACATACGCCATCAGCAGGATGACCATCAGTTGCAGGAAGCTCTGCGTGGGGCCCGGCTTGAGAGAATTGCGAATCACCAGGCTGAACAGGTAGGCGCCGAAGATGCCGAGCACGCTTCCGATGGCCGATCCGATCAGCCGCTTCAGGCTGATCTCCCGCAGGCGCATCTCGAAGAGAACGATGGCCAGCCCGATGGCGGCCCCCACCACGGCGTCGGCCCGTGAACTGAGTCCGAACGGCTGCAGCAGGTCGCAGACCGCCGCGATTGTCAGAACAAAAATAAGTCGTATAAAGACTATATCCATAGGGACCTCCCCTGGCCAATTTTCCAGCCAGATGCCCTACCGTCACGAGCTCACAGGGAAGGGGAACCCCGTTGCACCCGGGGCTTACCGATTATGAATGAATAATTTATATCATCATAGCCGCGGGCAAGCACGCGCCAAGTTGGGCCGTAACCGCAATCTTGGGGGAGGGACCGGCCTCCGCGCAGCTCGCCCTAAGGCCTCCTGTTCTTGCCTCTTATCACATCCACCTGTTAGGTTGAAACTCGACCCATGGAACATCCTTGCCATCAGTGCGGCGCCGCGGTAGAGGACGGAACGGCCTTCTGCAAGCATTGCGGCGCCCCTCAAATCCGGGTCATGAACGACGAACCGGCCACTCAGCCCATGCCGCCGGGAACCCCGTCCGAGGTCCAGCCTCCCGCCGAACCGGTCGCGCTGGAGGGCGCTCCCGCGGCCGCTCCGGCCGGGCTGGACTGGTCCCAGGCCGTGCCCGCTGCCGCCGTCGCTGGGTTTTTCGTCGCCATAGCATGGGTCATCCCCTTCGCCGGCTTCCTGTTGTGGCTGGTTGCCGGCGGCATCCTAGGGGTCGTCGCGTACCGCCGCCGCGTTCCCCGGGCGACCCTCACCCCCGGCCTGGGTGCGCGCATCGGAGCGGTTACGGGACTCCTCGGTTTCGGCGTTTTTGCCATCATTTTGGCCCTGGAATTGCTTGCCAGCCGCGGCAGCGGGCGCGTGCGGCAGTTGTTGCAGCAGGTCATCCAGCAGGCCGCCGCCCGCAACGCCGACCCCCGCGCGCAACAGGCCCTGCAGCAGTTGGTGACCCCCGCTGGCATGGCGCTGTTGATCACCATCGTGCTGGTGTTTTTTCTGGCTGCATTCCTTGCGCTCTCCAGCCTGGGCGGTGCCGTCGGAGCCTGGCTGCTGGGCAAGAGTCCGCATGATCGACAAAGCTAGGCCTGCCAGCGGAGGCGGTGTTTCTCGGTAGTCGGTAGTCTGTGCGGTCCAGGTCCGGACACCCGACTCCGGACTACGGAGTTCCGTCCGGGGACCGATCGCCGACAACTGAAAACCGAAAACCACCCTCCCGCTCGGCGCTAATCGCTAATTGCCAATTGCTAATCGCCAATTGCTTCTTTATGATTTGCCCGCCATGAGTTCCACTCCCGCGTCAACCCCCAAGCTGCGCCTGAAGGCACAACTCATGTCCGCCTCCGAAATCGAGCGCACGCTGGTGCGGTTGGCACACGAAATCATCGAGAAAAATAACGGCATCAAGGACCTTGCATTAGTCGGGATCAGGCGCCGCGGCGTTCCCATCGCGCAGCGCCTGGCCAAACTCATTCAACGCATCGAAGGCATGGCCGTTCCCGTGGGCACGCTCGACATCTCGCTCTACCGTGACGACCTGTCCACCGTTGGGTCCAAGCCGGTGGTGCAGAAAGCGGAGATTGGCTGCCCGGTCACCGGCATGTATATCGTCCTCTGCGACGACGTGCTCTATACCGGACGCACCACGCGCGCCGCGCTCGACGCGCTGATGGATCACGGCCGTCCCGCTCGCGTGCAATTGCTCGCACTGATTGACCGCGGCCATCGCGAGCTGCCCATCGAAGCCGGCTTCGTCGGCCGCACCGTGCAGACTACGCGCAACGAAATTATCGAGGTCAAACTCCAGGAAACCGACGGCATCGAGAAAGTGCTGCTGGTGGAGAAGGAAACCTGATCGCCAAGACCGAAGCTCCGGCGGCAGCGCGACGCAAGCTGGCGCACGCCTCCCTGCTGGGCATTGAACAGCTCGAAACCGACGACATCACCGCCATTCTGCGGCTGGCGAAGCGTTTTCAGCGTGCCCGCCCCCGTCCCCTGTTCAAGGAAAAACGCGTCGCCCTGCTCTTTTACGAGGCTTCTACGCGCACCCGGATTTCCTTCGAATTCGCCGCCAAGGTCCTGGGCGCAACCACCACCATCGTGCATCCCACCGCGTCCAGTGTCGAAAAAGGCGAGTCCCTGGTGGACACCGGCCTGACCATCCGCGCCCTCGGAGCGCAGGTCATGATCATTCGCCATCCGTCTTCGGGCGCGCCGCACATGCTCGCCCGCCATGTGGACGTTCCGGTCATCAATGCCGGCGACGGCATGCACGAGCACCCCTCGCAGGCGCTGCTCGACGCTTTCACCATCCTGCAACACAAGAAAACTTTGCACGGGCTGCGCGTGGCCATCGTCGGCGACATCTACCACAGCCGCGTCGCGCGTTCCGAGGTCTACCTGCTCAGCCGCTTCGGCGCCAAAGTCATGCTTTGCGGTCCACCCGAACTCGCGCCCGACTCCGCCGCCACGCTTGCGCCCGGCGTGCAGGTAACGCGCAATGTCGGTGAGGCCCTCCGCGGCGCCGACGTGGTCATGGTTTTGCGCATTCAGAAGGAACGTCTGGCAGGAAGGCAGATCGGCGTGGAACAGTACATCGCGCAATATCAAGTGACGCCGGAGCGCCTCAAATTCGCCAAGAGAGACGCCATCCTCATGCACCCTGGTCCCATCATTCGCGGCATGGAACTGACCGGCGAACTCGCCGATGCCCGGCAGTCGGTGGTGCTGCAGCAGGTGGCCAACGGCGTCCCTGTGCGCATGGCGATCTTGGCAAGGGCGCTGGAGATCAGGGTATGAGGTTTTCGGTTCCCGGTTTTCGGAGTCCGGGATTCGGAGTTCGGAGTTTAGAAGGACGTTATTGGCATGCAATTTTGATGGATGTCATCCTGAACGAGAACGCGCCGCTTTTGCGCGTCCGAGTCGAAGGACCTCTGCTCGTTCGCGAATCGCCGCCGATGACAGCAGAACAATGCAAAACTTGAAACGCGAAACGTGAAACCTCCGCACTGATGGCCAAGAACTCACAACCCGCGGCACGCCGCGAACCCTCACCAGGCGAGAAGGCTCTGCCCAACTCCCTGCTCATCCGCGGCGGACGCATTATTGACCCGGCGACCAACACCGACGCCGAACTTGACCTCCTTCTCCGCGATGGCAGCGTCGCCGAACTCGCCCCGCGCTCCGAGCTCATCGGCCACGCCGCCGAGACGCTCGATGCCCGCGGCCTCATCGTCGCGCCCGGTTTCATTGACCTCCACGTTCACCTGCGCGAACCCGGCCAGTCGCACAAGGAATCCATCGCCAGCGGCGCCGCCGCCGCCGCCGCGGGCGGATTTACCTCCGTCTGCCCGATGCCCAACACCTCGCCGGTCAACGATTCGGTCGAGACCGTCGCCTGGATGCAGCAGGCGGCGCGCGGCGCGGTGGTCAACGTTTTCCCCATCGCCGCCGCCACCATCGGCAGCAACGGCGAACAACTCTCCGACTTCTACGCTCTGCAGCGCGCCGGCGCCGTCGCTTTCTCCGACGATGGCCGTCCCATCCTCGACGACAAGCTCATGCGCGAGGCGCTGAGCCTGGGCGCGCGCCTTAAGATCCCGATCATTCAACACGCCGAGGACACGCGCATGACTGCGGGCGCCAGCATGAACGACGGCCCCACGGCCTTCCGGCTCGGCCTGCGCGGCATGCCCGTCGAAGCCGAATCACGTATCGTGGAGCGAGATATCGAGCTGGCGCGCGCCACCCAGGGACATCTGCACGTCGCGCATCTCTCCACCGCCGCTGCCCTCAAAGCCGTGCGCCGCGGCAAGCGCGACCGCGTCCACGTCACCTGCGAGGTCACGCCGCACCATTTCACGCTGCTCGATGAGAACGTCGGTGAGTACGACCCCAATTACAAGATGAACCCGCCGCTGCGCTCCGCCGCCGACCGCGAGGCTCTGCTCGCCGCCCTGGCGGACGGCACCATGGACGCCATCGCCACCGACCACGCCCCCCACGCCGAGCATGAAAAGCAGGTCGAGTTCGACCGCGCTCCCTTTGGCATCATCGGGCTGGAAACCGCGCTGGCATTGACCATCACGCGCCTGCATCGCGAGAAAAATATTCCTCTGCGGCGCCTCATCGAACTGCTCTCCGCCAATCCGGCACGCATCATGAACCTGCGCGGCCGCGGCACCCTCGCCCCCGGAGCACACGCCGACGTCGTTATCTTTGATCCCAAGATGCGCTGGACCTACAACGCCTCCCAGTCCCTCTCTAAATCGCGCAACACCCCCTTCGACGGCTGGACCTTCACCGGCAAAGTGATGGCCACCATCGTGAGCGGCAATTTTGTGTATAGAAGCAAGTAGCGCGAAGCAGCGGCTCCGTTTGTGGCCATGACGCGCCCTCGCCTGCGCAAATGATTCCGGCGTTAGCCATTGAGGTACATGAGACGACACCCGCAGAATTTCTGAATCCGGCCTAGTCGACAGAAAATCTATTGTCGTGCTGCTTCGTATTTTCGCCGTACCGTCCCCCCCGGTCTTCGAAACCTGCGATGGCAACACTTCGTAGCACCCTACTTGAAGAGTTAATGATTGGCTCATACTACTGGCGTTAAAGTGATGATCCAACCGGTTTCAAAGGCTTCAAAGATGGAACTGGTTTTCCCTCGGATGTGCAAAAGTTCGCACATATTGGAAGACGTTCTTGAGCATCTGCTGCTTCATTCTGTGGAAAAAGTGAAGTATCTCAGTCGCCATTCATGGCCCGAACGTTAATCCCATACTCGGGATCATTGGTGTATTTTAAAGGGATGAGCGACGCAGCCGGCTTCCTCGCCAAGCCCGCGAGGCGAAGGATGACGCTGCCCGAGAAGCGCAACTTGGCGCACTGGTCGCTGGAGAATTGGCACAAGACTTGCTCAACTCATCCCACAATAGGGAATTGGGGTAAGGGTAAGTGTGGGGGACTCATAACAGGGTGTAGGGCACCGAAGGTTTCATGACGGTAGCGGTTGGAGTGGGGGACCATTGATCCAAGAGCCGCTTCCAACAGCCTGTCCGGGCGGGAAACGGCACTCGCCGGGGGCTCCGCCGATCACAAATACTTTGCAATTTTTTCTCAGGCAGGTGATTGCATGGGGAGTGGATTTGCCAACGGGGCGGCAATTCGTGTTTTGGTTGCCGACAGTACGCGTATGGGCACTCAGTTAATACTGGAGGCCTTGCGCCAAGACAATCGTTTCACCGCTGTGGGAGTGCTTGCGGCTCCTGCCGAGATCGCTACGCACGTTTCCGAGTTCAAGCCAAACGTCGTGGTTATCGGCGTGCGCGCCAACGGAAACGCTCGCGCAGACTTTGATCTGCTCTGGCGCAAGCAGCTTCGTGGAGCCAATATCCACGCTGTTATGCTGCTCGAGGCCTCCACCCACGATTTGGTGGTGAATGCTTTCCGGGCTGGTGCTCGCGGGGTCATCTGCCGGGATGATGGCCTCGATGCCCTGCGCAAATGCATCCATGCCGTGCACGGGGGGCAGATCTGGGCCAACAGCGCCCAGTTGGGATTCCTGCTCGAGGTCTTCTCGCGTCGCTGGGTGCCGGAAACCATCGTGGACAGTCAAGGTCGCTCCTTGCTTTCCAAGCGCGAGTTGGATGTGGTCCGCTGCGTCTCCGAGGGCATGACCAATAAGGAGATCGCGTCGCACCTGACGCTCAGCGAGCATACCGTCAAGAATTACATTTTTCGCACCTTTGACAAGCTGGGAGTCTCCAACCGTGCGGAACTTGTTCTGTATGCGATTAACCACGGCTGCACGCAACCACCGGGCGCCCCTGTCTGGTGCGAGCAGTGCACCGCCACCAGGATTGAGGCTCCAGCGCCTCCGGTTGAATCGAGACCGCCAAGCTATCGCAAGGCGTTGAATGTCGATTTCGGAGGCGCGACCGTCCGTCGCCCGCGAGATTCGAGAAATCCCCAGTATGGTAACTAGGGCAAAGGAGTCATGGGAAACTTCTGCAGTCGAAATACAACCCCACCACAAAACCTTTCTTCCTTTCGCCAGTCCGGGACGATGAGACGGGTGCGAGCTGTTTCGGCGTTGCTGCTGATCTTGGCCCTCACCACGCCGGCGCTTGCTGACAAGGCACATAGTGCGTATAAAGCGGGCATCGAAGCCGAAACCCGCGATCGGACTGATGCGGCCTACGAAGCCTACGAGCGCGCCTACCAGCTCAAGCCCAGGGACCCAAGATACCTGGCTGCTTATACGCGCCTGCGTTTCCGCGCCGCCGCCGAGCATGTCCACAAGGGTGAGCTGCTGCTGGAGGCGGGCAACTTGTCGCTGGCACTTGCCGAGTTTGTCCGCGCCGCGGAAATCGACACCTCGAGTGCGATGGCGAAGCAAGAGGTCCGGCGTACTCGAGAAATGATTAAAGCCGCAGCGGCGCAAGGCCAGGTCGTCTCTCCGGAGGACCCCCTGGCGGACTTGGCCGACCGTGCCGAGGGGCCGGTGCAGTTGCAGCCCGTCGCCAATACTCCCATCACCTTGCGGATGACGGAAAACACCAAAGCCATCTACAAGACCATCGGCAGCCTGGTAGGCATCAATGTCATTTTCGATCCCGAGTACACGCCGCGGAAAATCACCATTGAGTTGAACGGCGTGGCGCTGAACGATGCGCTGGAAATCGTGGCACTGGCCTCCAAGACATTCTGGCGTCCCGTCACGGCGAACACCATCTATGTCGCGGCCGAATCGGCGGCGAAGCACAAAGAAGTCGAACAAAGCGTGATGAAGACGTTTTATCTGTCCAACGTGAGTACGCCGGCGGACTTGACGGAGGCCGCCAACGCCCTCCGTTCCATTCTCGACGTTACCCGCGTGCTTCCTATCCAGGCGCAAAACGCGTTGCTCGTCCGCGCTACCCCGGACCAATTGGTGCTCGCCCAAAAGTTGCTGTCGGACATCGACAAAGCCAAAGGCGAAGTCATGATCGATGTTGCGATTCTGGAGGTCACGCGCGATCGCTTGCGCACCCTGGGGACGACTCCCCCCACAACCGCCAGCGCGTCGATCGGGAAGACCCCCCTGACCCTGCAAGGCCTGGGAAATCTGAACTCGGCCGATTTCTTGGTATCCATTCCGGGCGCCTCCTTCACGGCGCTGATGAGCGACAGCAACACCAAGATCATTCAGAACCCGCAGATGCGGGTGCTGGATAACCAAAAAGCAACCATGAAGATCGGCGATCGCGTGCCCGTCGCAACCGGCTCGTTCTCGCCGGGCGTCGGCGGTGGCGGCATCAACGCGCTGGTGAACACCCAATTCCAGTACCTGGACGTCGGAGTCAACATCGATATCACCCCGCGTATCCATTCGCGGCAGGATGTGACTCTGAAGATTGCGGTGGAAGTTTCGTCCGTAACGGGAACACAGAATATCGGCGGCGTTACGCAGCCTGTCATCGGCCAGCGGCGTATCGAACATGAGACCCGCCTGCGCGAAGGCGAAGTGAATCTGCTGGGCGGGATTTTGGAAGACTCGGTATCCGATGCTTTCTCGGGCTATCCGTGGCTTTCCAAGATTCCTCTCCTGCGCTATCTCTTCGGCCAGAACAACACCAATCATACCGAGCGCGAAATTGTGTTTGCGATTACTCCGCACATCATGCGCGCGCAGGACGTGACGGCGCGTAACTTGCGCGCCATCGATGTCGGCACGCCCGGCACGGTCGAGTTGCGTTTCAGCAATCCGCCCAAGCCCGCGACGCGGCCCGCCACGCCAGCCCCTTCCGCGCCCCAACAACCGGCTCCGGGGCAGCCGCCACAACCGTCGTCGACGCAGTCGGGAAAGGTTGGGGCAACACAACCAAGGCCGGCACCGGAGGCGGGCGCGCCGCCAGGCGCAAAACTGCCCGCGAGCGCGATCCAGAATCACGCGGCCACCCCCGCGGCGCCGGCCGCGGTGTCGGCCGGCAATACGACCCTGAGCTTTGAGCCCACTACCATTTCACAGCCTGTAGGCGGCACCTTCAAGGTGTACGTCAGCATCAGCGGGGCGCAGAACGTGTTTTCGATCCCGCTGCAGATCAACTACGACCCTCAACTTTTGCAGGTCGTCGACGTTGCCAACGGCGGATTCCTCAATCAGGATCGGCAGCCGGTCGCACTCGTGTATCGTGCGGACACGGCGAAAGGCACGTTGCAGATCACGGGCACACGCCCGCCTAACTCGGGCGGCGTGTCTGGTTCGGGGACTGTATTCGTGGTTACCTTGTCGGCCAAGTCGGTGGGGGAGTCCGTGATGGACATCGCGGGAGCTTCGGTGTTGGATCCAGGCATGCAGGCGGCCTCGGCGACGGGCGGCGACCTGCTGGTTACCGTCACCAGCAATGAGCCCCCCAAGAACGAGGAAAGGAACAACCCTTCCACGCCACCTTCCGTATCGGATCAGGATAAACATCAGAGCGCCGCGCCTGTGGACAACTCGAGCGCGCAACCTGCAGTCGGGATGAAGCCCGCACGGTCGACGGCCGCCAAGCCGGCGGCCGGAAACCGAGGCGCCGTGCCGCGCTAGGCGCGAGGCGCAACCGTCGCACCGATGTTCCACGCTTTCAGGAGAGTCAACTCATGCGAATTTCGTGTCTGCCCATTCTGCTGCTTGCCCCTTTTGTGCTCGGGCAGGTAACTCCAGGGGGTTTCACCAGGCCAGTGACTGGGCGGGCGGCGGTCTCCACCACCACCGGGCCTGCCTCCCGGCTGAGCCCTTCCCACGGTTCGGCCATCAGCCCGGACACTCCAGTGATCATCATGAATGGTTTCTGTGAAACTCCGCCGCCGCGACCTAAGACTGCGGCAGTCGCTTCCAGGGCCAAAAGCACCGCGGCTTGCCAGACGGTTATCACGCGCGCGCAGTTCGACGAATTGGCCGATGCCATCCGGCCGGACATGGATGCGGGTGCAAAGCGCCAACTCGCCACCTTCTACCCCAAGCTGCTTCTGATGCAGCGCGAGTTCAGTAAACGTGACTTGGGGAAAGATCCAAGGGTTAGAAGGGCGCTGGCCTTTACTAAGCTGCGCTCGGAAGCGGAGGAGATGGCGAAGAAGCTGAAGGAAGAGGCAGGCAACCTGCCTCAAGCAGAGATCGAGGAATACTACAAAGACCATGCCTCCGCTTACCAGACATCGGAACTGGAGCGCATTTATGTCCCCAAGCAAAAGAGGCAGGCGGACGGAAAAGAGAGCAGGGCAGAATCCGACCATGACGCGATGAACCAAGAAGCTCATGCGCTTCAAGCCCGAGCGGCCGCCGGCGAGAACTTCATCAAATTACAAAATGATGCTTACGAAGCTGCCGGCATCGTGGGGACTCGGCCTCCCGTCTACATGGGAAAGCTGACGGCAAGCGACCTGCCGCCGGGCCAACGCTCTGCCATGTCCGTCAAGCCGGGCGAGGTCTCGGACCTGATCGAAGACTCCTCCGGTTACTACATCTTCAAAGTCATGTCGACGGGCGCGAAATCGCTCGCCCAGGCGCAATCCGAGATTAAAGCTAGCCTGGCGCAGCAGAAATTCACCGTAGTCATGCAGAAGATTGAACAATCCGCCAAGATCGAACTCAATGAAGCTTACTTCCCGACTTCGTCACCCGGTGCTCCCGCAGCTAAGAGTCTTGGCACTCGCCCGGGCGGGCGATAATCGTTAAGATCAGCGCCAGTCTTGCGCACCGTGATAGGTATGCAGGATTTCGACGGTTTCAGCTTTAACTACGGAGACGACGACGTAGGGAGCGGCGTAAGCGCCAGTTCTCTTGTGCCGCTGCGGTGGCCGGGTCTGCCCGAGTTAGGTGAGGTTTTCAGGGAAACGAGTAGGTATACGGCAATATGCCTCTGCGGCTCTCTTCGGGCCATTGCGTGCCGTTTCGGGTTGGTGCAGAGAATCGCCAGTGTGTGTGTCACCTGGAATCCTCTGCACCTCGGTTGTGATCCGCTGTTCCCGAGCAGTTTGCTCAGCGCGCTTTGAAGGTGAAGTCCACGTTGCTGGCGCCAGCCGAGCCGACGGTGATCTTCTTAATCTGCGTGCCGAGCTTTTCATGCCAAGCCATCAGCGTGTAACTGCCGGGGGGCAGGTTGCGGATGTCGAAGCTGCCGTCCTTCGAGGTCACCGCGAAGTAGGGGTGCTTAAAGACGGCGAGATAGCTTTTCATCCACGGATGAATGTTGCACTTGATGGGAATGGCGATTTCTTCGCGCGGGAAGGTTTCTTCCAGCGGCTGCATGCCCGGCGGCTGTGATTTGTTCCACTCGCGGTTGTTCTGCGGAATCGGGTGAATGTTGTGGGTGGTGCCGTCTTCATTCACGACGAGGAGCTTCTGGCGGGCCTGAATCGCCACCACGTGGGGCTCGTACATGCAGCCTTTTTGTTCCAGCTTCACCGGGGTCGCCGGCGGATCGAAATTAGCAGCGGCGAGGCCGTCGGAAACATACACAACCACGTTGCTGAGCGCACCATTCGGTCCGACGACTTCGTCTTCGCTACTGGCGCCGGACGGGCGCAACTTGGTGCAGTTCTGATCGGCCGCCATGACGATGTGCGCCGGCTTCGGCGCCAGGCCATCGAGTCGCACGGTACCTGATACCGAGGCCGCCCCGTGCGTGTCCACGGGGCCGCTGCCTGCGGCGGCAGCCGTTAGCGCGAAGTAGCCGGCGAGGGCCAAAATCCCTATTGCTGTAATGGCGGTGTGGGGCTGTCGATTCATGGTAAGGGTCTCCTGTTAACGGATCGTTGATCGGCTCGCGCCAATCGGGTTGCAGAGTTCTTTGCGGAAGTGAATGCCCGCGGCGGATCGAGCGAGCAACGGGCGCGGAAGTTGGCATCGGAGAGTGTGCCGCTCGCCCAACGTCGGATGTCGCGGACCGTCGCCGCGGCTACTCCTGGGTCACCGAGGAAGACTACGACAATCCCCTCCACCGGCCCCGCGGTCTCGGCGCGCTCTTCGAACATCTGTTGTGCGTAGCTCCAGTGGTCTTGCGCCGTGTTTGCCTCGGGCCGAACCCAGAGAAATAGCGTAGGCTTGCCTTTGAGCTCTGCCCAATTGCCGGTGAAGGTGGTCACGTTTTCGCGGACCACTTGGAAGGCACGGCGTGCCACGGTAAAGCCGGAAGCTGTCTCGGTCTCATGCACTTGGGATCGGCGGATCCAGCCGCTGCTGTCGCCCCCGAGTTGCACGTGCACCCAACCGTCCCGCTCTTCGGTTACTTCAAATTCATCATGCGACTGCGCCCGGAACAGGGTGGACGCGCCGGGCGCCGGGCTGGCGAGAACGGCAGCCCCGGCGCGGTCCACCGCAACCAGCCGCGGGAGGGGAGAAGTCCCCGCGAGGGATTCGAGTTCGTGAATCTGCTTGGCAAGCGCCGTGCGCCGCTCTTCGGCGGCCGCGCGCTGGGAGCGAAGATCGGCGAGCGAGCTTTCCAGCGCCTTGCGGTCCAGCTTCGGCTGGCTGCTCTGCTCTTGTAGCTCCCGCGCCAGCCGCGCCAGTACGTCCGCTTCCAGCCTGCCGTTCGATACCAGGGTCCGATACTCGGAACGATGATTATCGGGGTTGCTGTACAAGGCGCTGATCCGTGCGCTCACGCGAACCGCAGTCCCACCATTGGCGTCCGGTCTGACCTCACTTTGCAATTGATAATAGGGCTGGCTGTAGCGCGAGAGCTGCGCCGAGTCGGCGGAAACAAAGCCGTCCAGCGTGGGCAGACGTCCTTCGGCCGGGCCCAGGCGGTCCAGCGCCTGGTTGACCACGTCCAGCGCGTAAGAAAAACTCTGCTCGACCGGTAGCGCTTGCGCCAGCGACAGAACCGGCAGAGCCAGGGCCATCACCGACATCACTGCGAGCCGTCGCCTCGCCCTGTTCATGGCGCCTTCTCCAAGGAAGAGTGCCCGACCCAGCCCTCTCTCCCTTGCATATCGCGCACGTAGCACCAGTGCGCGGTCGAGATCAGCACCGATACCGTTTCGCCCTCGGGCAGCGCCCGCTGTGAACGGGCGTGGACGAACGGTGCGTCTTGGAGTGGGGTGGCAGACTTGATGCGCGCCAGCACTTTGAGGCGCAACGCCTGCGCGCGTTGCTCGAGGGCGGCAATGTCGGCGAGTACTGGATCAAGTTCCCGCTTCTCCGCCTCGGCAGTTTGTTGCAGGCGCGCCAGTTCTTGTGCCTCTTCGCGCTGCCTATCGGCCAGCTTCTGCTTCTGGTGCGTCCGGAGCTGCTGCTGAATCTCCCCCAGTTCCGTGACCTCAACCGCGCCGTCGGAGGCGTGGCGGCGATGCCGCGAGCTCTCGACGAAGACCGCGTCAATCGTGATCCGCGTAGAACCGGCATCCACGGCCTGTACCAGATAGCGCACCGTCACTGTGCCGGAATCGTTGCTGGCGACGAAATGCGAAGGCGAGACCACCCCGGCGCGCGTTTTGTACAAGGCCTGCCCGGGTCCATTCCAGGTGCCAAACAAGTGGCCGGGATCGCCCGCTTGCGCGCCGGGAAGGGAGGTTTCCTTGGCGTACTCCGCCGCGCCCCGCACCATGCCATCGGCGGCCACCTCGCCGGCAGCCTTCAGAACGTCGTCGTACGGCGCGGGGAGGACGATGGTCAAGGTTTGGGACTCGTGTCCGCGGCCGAGCGCGCCCGCCGTTACCAATGCCATGAACGCTACCAGCGTTGCCACGCCACGCCGGAATTTTCGCGCCGGCTGCTTGCCATCATGATCCATGCAGATAAAACACTCCCGTCGTCTCAACCAAATCGCAGCCCATCAAATGTGGCAGGTGCGGCAAGCCCGGAAAGCATCGGGGCACATCACGATGCCTTCCGCGGCCCCGAATTCGGGGGCGCCTTCAGCAAATCCAGAGCAATCTCGAATTCGTCATGCCCAGTTACGCGTTTGCGCCCCGCGTCCATTCCGCCGCCCGCATATCCCCAATCCCGCAATCCAACCCACCACGTGTGCCTGGCGAGGTCAACGCTCTCGGCGCCGTTGCCTGCCAGCAGCCACCGAAAGAAATTGGCTTCGGCACTTCCTTTGGCGGCGGCTATCACCACCGACCGGCCCTGTCTGAGCGCATCTTCGTAGAGGAGCAGCTCGTCTCGAGGCAACCCTTCCGAGCCAAACTCCTCCCATGCACCACCCGCAGCAAAGCCGCCCAGCGCCCCGCCCATCCCGAGCAACAACCCGCTCGCGAGACCTACGGACAGAGGATCAATTGACGGCACAAGCGCACTTCCGGCCAAAGCCCCGAGCCAGACTCCTCCCGCCAGACCCATTGCGCCCCCAACCACGGCTCCAATCGCCGTCCCGACGCCGCTTCCTTCCGTGTCGGTGGTCGGCACTGCCGTCGTTTCCGTGGCATCGGGCGTGAGCAAACTGAGTCGTCGCTCGGAGATTCCCGACGAGCGGAGCGTTCCAATCGCGCCCTCGGCTGCCAGCCGCGATGTAAAGACTCCTACCACGCATTTCACGTTGGCCCCCTTTCACCACACAGCCTGCTGGTGTGGGCCTTGGTCCCAGTTCACTTGCATTGACCGGTTCTGACGCTGGACTCCTGCTTGGTTCTCACCTGAGTTGCCAACAGGACGGATTCTGCATCCAGCGTCGGCTTCAACCGCCGCCGCAAATTCGCCCAACTATTGGTTGCCTACGCTCTCTCCTGCCTGTGGGCCGCTCGTGCGCTGCACCGGCACCGCTTTCTTTCCGCGGAAGGTTTGAACGTAGTGCACAACGTCCCAGAGCTGATTGGCGTCCAGGGCATCGGAGAACGACGGCATGGGCGTGCCATCCAGACCGGTCACCAGTACCCGGTACATATCCTGGTCGGTCTCGCCGCACTTGAACCGGTTAGCTCCGGTAAAGTCATACGGCGTGATGGGGAACCCCTTGCTGTCGGTCAAGCCGACCACGGATGGCCCATTGCCCCGGCCTTGCTTACCGTGGCAGCTCCAACAGTTCATCTTCTCGAATAGCGCCTGGCCACGTTCAACGCTGGCTACTGTGTTCGGCGTCTCCGGCGGGATCGCCAACGTGGTTCCCGGCTTCTCCTCGTGGAAACGGGCGGAGAATCCTTTGACGTAAGCGACCAGGTCGACACGCTCCTGGCGAGTCAGGGCGTTCCACGAGGGCATGCCGGAGGCGTGCAACCCGCGACTGAGTGTGTCGTACAGGTCCTCGTCCGTCGGGAGGGTTCCCGTGGGAGTGGACCGGCACTTGAAGGTGGCGACGGTAAAGTCGCGCGGCTTGGGATCCATCCAGGGAGCGTTGTCGCCCAAGCCGTCGCCGCGTGCGCCGTGACAGCCGACGCAGTAGCGGCGATAAAGCTGCTTGCCACGATGGGCATCGCCGGCCAGGTTCCCGATTCGTGTTTCCTGACCCGCGGCCGTAACCGCGAGGGCCAGGATAAGCATGGTCGAAGCTATTGCGATTCGTTGCATATGCCGTTCCTCAAAAGGCAAAGTCCAGGCCCATTAGAAAGCTGCTGCTGGACACGTTAAGACCGCTCATCGGAGCAGCGCCGATGTTGCGCACCCAGGAGTACTCCTGGTGCCAGGCCAGGCCGCCGCGGCTGATCATCAGGGGATACCAGCGATAGCCGGCAACATAGGCGTCGGTGTTGCCGAAGTTGTGCGTTAACGGCTGGCCGTTGGTAAGCAACGTGCCGATGGGGAAGGCCTGCTGCGACATGCGGATCAACTCGTAGCGGCCCAGAAACACCATCTGCGGGTTGGGGTTGTAGTGCAGTTCGACGAAACCGCCATTCCAGTTCGGGCTGCGCGCGCCTGCCGGCAAGATGAACGGCTGGTTGGCGGGCGTGCCCGTGCCCAGGAAAGCGCTGTCGCGGCCATGCATGTACAGCGTGGCCAGGTCAAACTTGCCCACGTACCACTGCCCGTAAACGCCGGCACGGTAGAATGATCTGTCACCTTTGCCGGCTCCAGGAATCGCCTCGCCGCCGCTGGTCAAGTAATACGTCGGTGCCTGGCCAAAATAGGCGTACGCACCCACCCTCTGCAGCCCCAGGCGCGGCAGCTCGAACGCTTGGCTAAAGTGTGCGTAGTAGTCGTAGCCGCCGCTGGACGGAAGCGCGACGTTGCCGGCATTGTTGCTCAACACGGAAAATGCGTAGCGCGTGTAGCTGTTCTTCGAATGGCCGGCCAGTTCCATTCCCAACTGGTTGTCGCCGATACCGCCGAAAGAGTTGACTTGGCCGCCGGGCACGAGGGGAAGCAACGGGTTGGCAGGCGCAAAGTGATAGGTCTGATAGCCGCCGTTCTCGCTCAACGTCAGGGAGCGATGCTCCGAAATCGGCAAGTCAAGCTCGTGTTTGCCGAATTTCAGATTCAGCCAGTGCGAGCCCAGCAGGTTATCGAAACGTACCCACGCGGCTTCGAAGTGGAAGGCTCCGGTCTCATCCGACGCGGGCAGGACCAGGAACGAGATGTTCTTGGCCAGCGTCCCGGCGGTGATCAAGTCCATGCCGGAAAGATCGAATCCCGACGCTTTGAGGCGCGCTTCGGTGGTCCCGGAGTTCGGGTCGCCGGCAACCGTGTCCACCGCGGCTCGATTCGTCGTCTCGCGATGCCATTGCGGCGTGATCCGGATGGTGGACGGCCAATACGACGGCGCCTGATAGATGGCAGCGTCACGATCGTTGCCGAGCTGGTAGCCGTTGTCGCGGAACACCTGCCCGAAATTGTTCAGCTTGGGCCAGGCCTCATGGCAGGCCGAGCACGGCAGACCATACTTGCGTGCGAACGCAGGGATGGCAAATGCTCGCGGGGTTGCTGCGGCCATTGCTGCCAGGATGGTCAGCCCCAGGCAGAGACTCTTGATTAGGGGAATTCGCATGTGTGTACTCCCTCGAAAACCCTGACGAGATCTACAGCAAGACGCCCACTGGCAAACTGAGGTCAAGTCTGTCGAACTGCGCTAGCGCGTTCAGGATCCAAGCCAGAGAGTTGTAAGTGCTGGCCGACGTTACGCAGGTCCTGCCAAGCGCTCAAGAGTCAGAAACTCTCCCGGGCTAACCTTCTCTACTACAAGTACTTAGGCGGGGATGAACGGCGTTCTGGCCGGGATGAACGGTGTTTTTTGACGACGCTGCCCGCTAGGCAGCATCTCGCGCACGCCGCCCTCTCGGTCTTTTTTTCACGAGCTTTTTGTGCGGGAGTCCTCCATTACTCTTGCGACCCGAGACTGTTACTCTTGGGCCAGACTTCCGCCCAGATTTCCTGTTGACACTCCTGCAAAGCGGGTTAAGATTTCGGGTCTCCCCCCTTTAATACATAGACCGTAGCCTGCAATGGCCTTAAGCAGAGCGGCAACCGCCGTGTCAGGTGAGACGGCGAGCCTGTGGAGTGTCAAATGTTGACCAAGGTGAAGTGTGCCCTGGGGTTTCTCCTGGCTTGTCTCAGCGTGTTTGCAGTTGCGCAAACACCGTCCGGTGAACCGCAAACGGTCACCGCGAAAGCTGCCGCAGCGGGAACCCGATCCGTCGTGCGGCCGGAGCAGCAGTCCGCCATCTCGGCCTATGTGAGATTGCCGCTCAGCTTTGAGCCGGCCCATGGACAAAGGAATCGCGATACCGGCTTCGTCGCACGCGGCCTGGGTTACTCGTTGTCGCTGAATCGCGACGCCACTGTTCTGTCGCTGCATCGTCCTCGTCCGGCGGGACGCCGCGACCGCAGGGAAAAGGAAGCAGGTGCCCTTGCGCCCACCACGCCGCCGATCGCGCTGCAACTGCGCCTGCTCGGGGCGAATGTTTCGGCGCAAGCCGCGCCTGAAGATCTGCTGCCCGGCAAGAGCAATTATCTGATTGGCAACGATCGCTCTCAGTGGCGCACCAACGTAGCCAACTACGCCCGCGTACGTTATCGCAGCGTGTATCCCGGCATCGACGTCGTTTATTACGGCAACCAGCGTTTGCTGGAACACGACTTCGAAGTGTCGCCCGGCGCCGACCCGCGCAAGATCCGCCTGGCGTTTGATGGCGCCAGGCGCGTAGAGATTGCCGCCTCCGGCGACTTGGTGCTGCACGTTGCCGATGGCGAACTGCGCCTGCACAAGCCGCTGATCTACCAGCAGGCGCCGCAAGGCAAGCGCGAAATCGCCGGCGGGTTTGTCCTCAGCAAGAAGCAAGAGGTCAGTATCCGCGTTGGCAACTACGACCGCACGCAGACGCTCATCATTGACCCCACGCTCGCTTATTCGACCTATCTCGGCGGCACGAGCGAGGATTGGGGCGGTGCAGTTGCCACCGACTCGGCCGGTAATGCCTACGTAGTCGGAACTACCTCCTCCACTGCAGCCAACGGGTTCCCCATCAAAACGCAAATCAGCACCACCGGATGCGCCGCGGTGACGCCCGCCGGATGCAGCGGCGCCTTTGACGATGTGTTCGTGACCAAGATCAATCCCAGCGGCACCGGCGGCGTCGCTGGCACCGCGCTGGTGTATTCCACCTATCTCGGCGGCAATGGCGATGACGAAGGCTATGCCGTTTCCGTGGACAGCTTGGGCAACGCTTACGTCACCGGATTCACCCAGTCGAGCGATTTCCCACTGTCCACTTCGCCGGCTCCGTACCAGTCAACTCTCCTCAGCAATCACGGCAACGCGTTTGTCTCCAAGATCGGCTCGGCGGGCAACACCCTGCTGTACTCCACCTATCTCGGCGGTCACGCGCGCGACTGGGGCAATGCCATTACCCAGGATGCCGGCGGCAATATCTACGTCACCGGGCGTGCATACTCGAACGACTTCGCCAGCCTCACGCCGCTCTCCGCGCCACCTCCGACCATCTACGCCAGCCGTAGCAGCGGCGCTTCGTTCTCCCCGGGCGCCGGACTCATTTCGCTGCAAGTGGACGCCATCGCGGTGGACCGCAACACGCCCGGTACCCTGTACGCAGGCCAGGCCGGCGGCGGGGTTTATAAGAGCACGGATTTCGGCGCTACATGGACGGCCACGGTTGCTACTCCCAGCTTCACGCACGCCCTGATATTGGACCCTGCTACCACCGCCGATTCCGCCATTCTCTATGAGGGAAGCCACTTCAATGGCGTACGCAAGATCACCGGCGGTGGAACCGGCAGCACCTTTATCAATAGCGGCCTGACCCCTAGCACTATCCTCTCGCTGGCGTTGGACCCAACCAACAACGGCATTCTGTACGCCGGCACCGGCGGCAGCGGCGTATGGGTAAGTCAGAACGTTGGCCTTGCGACTCCAACTTGGGGGCAAGTGACGACCACCGGCTTGGGCGACCTGACGGTCAACGCCCTCGCCATCGATCCCGCCACTGACATCGTCTACGCCGGCACTAATGCTGGCGTGTACCAGTTGGCTCCCGGAGGAACCAGTTGGACCACGGTTGCGGGCGGCCCAACCGCGCTCCCTGTACTCGGGCTGTCGATTGATTCCAGCTCCAACGTCTATGCCGCATCCTTCGGCGGCGGCTTATTCAAGCTGAGTGCCGGCGCATGGGCAACCCTGAACGGCAGCGGCGGTACCGCGCTGGGCACGCTGAATCTGCGCGCCGTAGCCGTGGATCCGGCGTCGCCCTCCATCGTCTATGCGGGCGGGCGCGTCGGCCTTTATCGCAGCGCCGATGGCGGCGCCACCTGGACCGCTATCAATGCCGGCCTGACCGCCAACAGCGTTGAGTGCATCGCGATTGATCCTGCCACTACCAGCAACCTGTACGCCGGCATGATCAACCTGATGACGTTCGTGGCCAAGTTCAACTCCGGCGGCACACCCACCATGCTGGGGTATTTCGGCGGCGCATCCGGCTCCACTCAGGCCTTTGCCATCGCGGTGGATGATCCCACTTCGCAAAACATGTTCATTGCCGGTGACACCAGTTCGGCCGCCATGCCTACCCCTTTGGTCGGTCAGGCTTTTGGCGGCAATACCGATGGTTTTATCGCCAAGATTTCGACGGTAGGCACACCTGCCGTGGTTTGGGACCGCTATTTGGGCGGTACCTTTGATGAGCAGATTTTCGGCCTTGCTCGGGACCAAAGCGGCAACCTCTACGCCACCGGCTACACCACCTCGGCCAACTTCCCGGTGACTGCCGCCACTGCGTATCAAAGGGACCTGAACGGACCAGCCAACACTAATGCCGACGCTTTCCTCTCCCAGATCGATCCCAGCGGCACCTCCCTGCTCTACTCCACCTACTTTGGCGGAACCGGATGGGATGAAGGAATCGGCGTCGGTGTAGTACCGGTCGCAAGCGTCGCTTCCGTCACCCTGACCAACGGCGGAAGCGGATATACGTCCGCACCGACGGTCACCTTCTCGGGCGGCGGTGGTTCGGGCGCCACCGCTACCGCCACTTTTTCCGCCGCCAGCGGCCAAGTGACCGGGGTTACAGTGCCGCCCGGCGCCGGCGGCAGCGGCTATGTGCAGCCGCCCGCCGTCGCTTTTTCTGGTGGCGGCGGCACGAACGCCACCGCTCAGGCCGTTTTGTCCGCAACCTCACCGCTCGTCAGCGTCGCCGGCGACTCCAATTCCAATGACCTGCCGACAGTCAACCCGATTCAGGCATTCCTGGCCGGCGGCTACGACACTTTCTTCACCCGCTTTGATCCGTCCCAGAGCGGTGCGCCCTCGCTGCTTTATTCCACTTATCTCGGCGGAACCGGCGACGAATTCGTCTATTGGCTCGCTCTCGATTCGCTGGGAGCCCCCTGGATTGTCGGGCCAATCTACTCCACGAACTTTCCCACCACCGCCAACGCGGTTCAGTCCGCCAGCAGCACGGTGGCAAGTTCGGGAGACGCCTTCGTCTATAAGCTCCAGAGCACCGGCAACGCTTCCGATATGTCCCTCAGCATGTCATCTGGGGCGGGAACCGCGGTGGCCGAGGGAACGACGTATTCCTACAGCATCGTGGCGACCGACCACGGTCCGAATGCGGCGGGTGCGCCTTCCGTGGTCGTGTCCGGCACCATGCCAACCAACCTCGCCGTGAACAGCGTCATCCCCGGCCAGGGCACCTGTTCCGGGCTGCAGACATTTACCTGCAGCTTAGGTACGGTAGCGTTCGGTGGAGCAGGCGTGACCGTCACAGTAAACGTCACCGCTAACACCCTGGCAACGCCACCGGTCGGGCCGACGCTTACCGTCATAGCCCGAGTCTCCACTGCCGACGACGATCCCGTGCCGACGAATAACGTGGCCTCATTGCAGGTTACGGTGCAGCGGCAAGCGGATTTGGCGATTACCAATCTCAGCGGGCCCGCTTCCGTCGCCAATGGCACTGCGTTTAACTATTCCGTTACCGCTGCCAACAATGGCCTCAGCACCGCCACGGCCATCATTGTCAGCTACCCCTTGCCGGCCAATGTCACATTCAATGCGGCCAGCTCAAGCGCGGGCTGCGCTCTCTCTACCGGCACGGTCACTTGTCCGGTCGTGAATCTCACGCCCTTTTCCAGTACGGTCATCGTAATCAAGGTTACCCCGAGCGTGGTGGGGCCGTTGAGCAGCACCTTTACGGTTTCCAGTTCGCAGGTGGTGGACGACGGTCCCGGCGGCGGCCTTGGCGCGAACAACAGCGTCACCTCAATAACCAACGTCAACGCCAATATCGATCTTGTCATCACCGCTCCGGCGTCGTTGACCGTGCCGGTAAGCGGCAGCGCCGCCCTCGCGCTCACCATTCACAACAACAGCACGACCGATACCGCCACCTTCCCGCAGTTCCAAGTCAACCTGCCCGCCGGCATGTCGTACGTGAGCTTTTCTTCGCCGAATTCTGGAGTGAGTTGCGGAGTCGAGGGCACGGTGTTCTGTTCGCTGCCCGACCTAGCCCCCAACACAAGCATCACCGCTACCATCTTTGCCACCGCGGTACTGCAAGCCAACTACTCCGCAACCTCGTCAGTCAGCTTCTCCGGAACCGACACCAACTCGGCCAACAACAGCGCCAGCACGCAGGTGACGTTTACGGGAACGCTGAATTCCTCCGTCACCACGCTGCTCACCGACTTTGAGACCAGCACGCTCCGGGCCTACAGCGGTTTTCCCTTTCCCTCTCAGGTGTGCTGTGCGGCGCCGGCTCTGGTCGGCGCCAGCCCCGACAACATCGTGATTGCCCCCAACGGCCGGCTGGCCTTCGTGGCCAATATCAATGGCAGCTACATCTCGGTTATCGACCTGACCATCCAGGCCGAGATCACCCGCATCCGTGACGTGCGGGCCTGGAGCCTTGCCCTCACCTCCGACGGCACGAAGCTGGCTGTGGTCGGCCAGACCCGCGACGAACTGGACATCATTGATGTTGCCACCTTCGCCGTTACCAGGATCAGCCTCGACGGCCAGGTCGGAGATGCGGCCGGCGTAAACGACATCCATCCTTTCGCGCTAACCGTGGTGGGCTGGCGCGCCTACATCGCCAACCAGTTCGGTCCGGTGATTGTGGTCGACTTCACCACCTTGCCCAGTCCGGCCACCATCTCCACCGTCGCCAACACCGCCGCGCTAAATGCCCTCCCCGTCGCCGGCCACCATGTCGCCGCGACTCCTGATGGCAGTACCGTGCTCGTCTTCGGTGTTCCCACAGCGGGTGGCAATGCAGTCGTATACCTGATCACAACCTCGACTGACACTGCTACCACCGTGTCCACCACCTTTGCTGGTGCGCGCGCCGTTGCCATCACCCCCACTGCCAATGCCGCCACCGGGGTACTCGTCTTCCTAGCGCAGGGTGCCGTGATCAATACGCTCGATCTGCGCACCGGCTCTGAAACCTACGGGCAACTGTTGCCCGGCGCAACCGTGACGCTTCCCACCGCGATTACCGACATGGCTTTGACGCCAGACGGCAGTACCCTGCAGGTGATCAGTGGCCCGGTACAAGGCCTCACCGGTTCCAGCCGCCTGTACACCTTGAACGCCAATTCCTTCCTCTCCTCTCCGTCAACCGCGCTCGTCTCGACGGTTACCATCGCGGGGGCTATCTCCACGCGCGGTATTGCCATCGGCTACGTTCAGAACAGCCCGTTGGCCGGCGCGCCGCAGGTCTTCGATGTCGTTCCCGCCGAGATCACCAACGAGGCCGCCAAGACCGTGACCATCTTTGGCGACAACTTCGCCCCTGGCGCCTTAGTCCGCCTCGGCAACCTCGATCCGCTGTCCTCCGCGTTCGTTTCTCGGCAACAGATCAACGTTACCGTTCCTGCGGCGGCCGCAGTGCAGGTCGCCAACATCGTTGTCACCCTGCCCAACTCGGCTGCCGGCCCGTTGGCGGCCAACGTCAGCGGAGGCGGTCCCAACAACGGCGTCGTGCTGCGCATCGGCCCGCCGCCGGCTTTTGCTCCGTCGCATCCCGTGGCGGTGTCCAGCTTCAGCACCGACAATCTCGCCCTCCTCTTCCGCGACTCCACTCTCATTCCCGCCGCGCCTGAGACGTACTCGCTAGCCATTTCGTCCGACGGCCTGTTCGCCTACACCGGACTCTGGGAATTCACCGTCACCAATCTCGATAACCAGATACGCCAAGTCACCTCGATCTACCCAGGTTCTGGCTTCGGTCCCGACGGCGATGGCATCGCCATTGCACCCGACCCGAAAAACAGCGGCAAGAAAGTCGCCTACTTCGTCAGCGCCGACACCGTCAACCAGGTTTCCGATACTTTGTACATCGTGGATGTCGATCCTGCCTCCACCACCACGCACAATACCTTGCTGCGCACCATCCAGGCTGCCCCGACTGATTTCAATTCCGCCCTGGCGCTCGCCGTCACTCCCGACGGCCGATTTGTCTACTCGGCTGATGTGAATTCCACGAACGGCGGCACGCGCCTGGTGATCTTCGACGTGCTCAATGCAACGTCCACCGTCATCCCCGACATCACCACCCTCGGCGCCGACCCATACCAGGCGCACATGCAGGTCACACCCGATGGCCAGTCCCTCCTGTTGACCGGTGGCGCCAGCAGCCCCAGCATCAAGGTCTACGACATTCAGGGCACGAACGCGCTTGCACCCGTCCTGGTCACCACCATTACCGGTTCCGGCGCTCCCACTACCAACCCACCGCTGCTCTATTGGTTCCAGGTCGTGGGGACGGCTTCACCCCGCCTCTACGCCTACGCCAGCGATCAGCGGTACATTCAGATTTTCAACTTCGACCGCACCACGCCCAATTTTGCGTCTCTCGGCTCCTACACCATTCCCAGCGTCCCTGGCGCCTTCGCCGGCTCCGCCATGGCGGTCACGCCCGAAGGAACGCTGATCTATGCCCTCCTGGAGAATGAAGACGCGGTCGCGGTCCTCGACGCGCAGGCCATCGCCTCCGGACTTCCTAGCGGGCCGCTGTCCTTTGCGGGCACTGGCAATCCCCTAATCACCAAGATGCGGACGCCCGTCAATCCCTCCAACCTGGCCATCAGTCCGCGTGGTAATGCCAGCGCCGACCTGTTCGCTACCATCTCTACCTTGGCGCCTCACGTCACCGAAGGTGGTCCCGCCATCGCCGGTGTCAACCAGCCTTTTGATGTCATCATCGGCGTGCAGAATAACGGTCCCGCCGCCGCCACCGGCGTGACCATGACGTTGGACATTCCTGCCGGCATAGTTGTGAATTCGGCGGTGATCATCGAGGGCCTCGCATCGTTCATCTGCAGCGTCTCGACGACCCAGGTCCTGTGCCCGGTCGATAACTGGCACGTAGGCGACTTCGTCAGCGTGGATGTCAACGTTTCCGCTACCGCCCTGGGCTCTTACACTTTTATCAACACCGTCGCGGGCAATGAACTCGATCCCATCCCGGCCAGCAACGCCGCCAGCCTGGATGTCTCCGTGCCGGTCACCGCCGATGTTTCCGTCACCGTCAGCGCCTCGCCCAATCCTGTCGCCGTGGGCCAACCCGTGACCCTCACTGCCACTGTCACCAACAATGGACCTGCCGTGGCCACCGCCGTGAGCGGCTCTCTGTTTTTCGCCTTCGTCTCGCCTCCGGTCTATTCGGCCAGTCAGGGAACGTGCACCACCTTTGGCACCTGTTCGCTCGGCGACCTTGCCGCGGGCGCCAGCGCTACCATCACTGCGACGACCACGTTCACCGCCTTCCTTGCCAACCCTTCTTCGCCGACTGTGCAGATTACCGGCGTCGCCTCCACCACGGCGGCCGATCCCAACGCTGGCAACAACTTTTTCACCCTCGATCTGCCTTTGACCAATCCCGCCACGCCGCTGCAACGCTGGCTGGTAGCCGATCGCGCCACCGGGCGGATCACCATCCTCGATTCCGCCACCAACACTCCCATTGGCCAGACGGTGCCTGCCGGCGTCAATCCGGACGCCATTGCCATCTCCCCCAACCGCCACATTGCCTTCGTCGCCAACCTGAACGCGACCTACATCTCCGTTGTTGACCTCTCCATCCAGCAGGAGATTTACCGCATTCGATTTGGCGACGCCGGCGTGCGCAACCTTGCCCTCACGCCCGACGGCTCGCGCGTGGTGGCTATACTGGCGAACGCTCCCAAGCTGCTCATCATCGACGCCGTCACCTTCCAGCTTCTGAACTTCGTGGATCTGACACCGCAGTTCTCGGATCTGGCGCCCGGCGCGCCCAGCCTGATCGGATTAGCGGTCACTGGGCATCAGGCCTATGTCGCGGCCGCTTCCAGTAGCGGCATCGCGGTGGTGGACACGAACACGTTTGCCGCTGCCAACGTGTCCGGCGTGACTGGAACCGTGATCTTATTCGCTGGCAACAGCACCATGGCTGCCACCCCGGACGGGCTCTACGTTGTTGCCGTTCGTCAAAGTCCGAACTCGCTGCAGCTCATCAGCACCGCCACCAACAGCGTCGTCCAGACGGTTTCCAGCACTGCTGTCTTGCCCAATACCAAGATCGCCGTCGGCGCCAGGACTTCCGCCCCGCTGGGTACCTACGGGTATTTCGGCGCCAATGTGATTAATGTGCTTGACCTGACCCCGTCCTCACCCAACTTTGGCCAGATCGTGGGCTTCACGGATTCCTTGAGCTTCGCGGCAACCGATCTCGCGGTTTCCCCCGACGGCAGCCAGTTGTATGCCATCACTACTTCTTCCAGCTCCCTGAACAATGCGGCGGTGGTGGACACTGGCGCCCTACTCAGCGACTCCGCCTCGGTTGTTTTCCAGGGGCGTTTCGGGGGAAGCTGCATCTCCACCAACAATTGTCCCGCGACCCTCCGGGCTGTGGCCGCCGGCTACGTGGACACGCTTCCCATCGCTGGTGCACCCGTCATTTCCGGTGTCACTCCAATCCTCGTGTTTAACGACACTCCCACTACCATCACCATCTCCGGCTCCGGCTTCCCGCCCGACGCGCGTGTCCGCTTCGGCAAGATGGCCGGCCAAGGGGGCGCCGTTGCCTCCGGCAACGAACTCCAGGTCACCGTTGTCTCCAGCAACGAACTCCAGGTCACCATTCCCGCTGGTGCTCCCGCCCATGCCCGGGACATTATCGTCACCAACCCCAACGTCTCCGCCAGCCTCACCGGCCAGTTGCTGAGCGGGTTCTTGAAGGGTGGTGCGGATAATGGTGAACTCGAGATCATCAGCCCCATTGCCTACCAGCCCAAGTTCCAGGCGGTGGTTAGCGACTTCGGCGCCGGCGCCATAGATTTCCTGAGCCGATCCGGCGGCAACGGCAGCCAGATCTTCGTCGGCACGGATCCGCTGGGAACTGCTTTCTCGCCCGACGGTAGCCAGTTCTACGCGGAAAGTCCTTCTACCGCCTCCGTCGTTACCGGCTCGACGCAGTGCTGCCAGAACGTGCAGTTCCCGCAAAACTCTCAGATCAAGCTGTCAGGTCAACCCGGACAGATCGAAGGCATCGCTACTGCCGCCAACCCCGACACCGGCAAGCCGGCTGTCTTTGTTTCCTCGCAAGTGCCCAGCACCGCTTCTTCCCCTGACGTTCAGCTCAACGTCATTGACGCTGACCCGTTCTCGCCCGCCGTCAATTCCATCCTGTACACGATTCCGGCGCATCTAGGCAGCTCGGTGGTTGCGGGAGGTTTGGCGGTCAGGTCCGATGGCCGATACGTGTATCAAATCCTTGCCGACGGTCGCCTTGTGATCTTCGACGTCGCGGCGCGCAGCGCCACCATCATTCCGGCCGGAACTTTGGGGAACCTGCTCTTCAACCGCGCTCTGGTCTCCTCCGACGGGCAAACCCTGCTGCTCATCGACATCGCCGGCAACTCCAGCGTGAAGGCGTTCGATATCTCCGCCAACCCGCTATCGCCGGCGCTGCTGACCACCATCAACCCCTTCGTTCCGCCCGGCACGGCTGGCATGTTTTTCGACAGCCTCGCGCTGGTGGGCAATCACCTCTATGCCTACGATTCGGTCCAACGTATCGTCGAGGCCTTCAATTTCAATCGTGCTAACGAAATCGCCACCTTCGTCAACTACTTCGTTGTGCCGGGAAGTGCGCCGCCGGCGAACGGCTACATCGCCGGTATGGCCGTCACTCCCGACGAATCGCTGCTCTACGCCTCCAACCGTGAGGACGACTCAGTCGCGGTTATTGATAATGCCAAGCTGCTTTCCGGCGTTCAGGGCGATCCCGCCATGCTGGTGACCGTCATTGGCACGGCTCAGGGACCGAGCTCCCTCTCCATCAGCCCCAAGCGCCTCGACACCACCGTCGAGGATGTGGCCATTGCCATCACTCACTCGACCAATCCCGTGCAACTGGGCAGCAATGTCGCCTTTGACGTCACCCTCACCAACTACGGCCCGTTCAGCGGCATGTCATCCCAGGGTTCCGGTGACAGCGGCTTCCTGATCAACTTTGATAAATCGCTGATTCCCGTCTCCTCCACCTTTGCCAATTCGCCCTTTGTGAGTTGCACCCTTAACGCAACCCAGTTGCTGTGCGCCTTCTCTGGCAACGGTCCTGACCTCGGTCCACCGCCGCAGTTCCTCAGCGGCAACATGGTCTTCCAAACCACCACTGTCGGCAACGTCAGTGTGACCGGCTACATCGATGGCGGCGCCTACGATCCCGACACCGCCAACAACGTCGCCACCGACGCCGCCGACGTGGTGGCCACCGATCTTGCTGTTACCTCCATGACCACCTCTCCGGCCGGCACGCTGGCGCCCAATACCAACCTCACCTACGCCATCACCGTGATGAATAACGGCCCCTCACCTTCCACTGGCTTTACCGTTACCGACACGCTCCCGGCGGGCGCCACCTTCCTCAGCACCCCCTCCTCCATCGGTTGCACCGCTGCCGATACCACCGTGACCTGCGCCGGTCCCGCGCTTGGCGTCGGACAAACCGCAATCTTCATCATCGTGGTCACGCCGACCGCCCAGGGCACGCTCACTAACACCGCCAGCGTATCCGGCAACGACGTGGATACCGTCCCCGAGAACAACTTCGCCAGCGTGCAAAATTCCGTCATCGCCGCCGACATATCCGTTACCGCCGGCAGCGCGCCCATCTCTGTCGGCGGCCTGCCCGCTTTCACCGCCACCGTGATGAACAACGGTCCGGCCGTTGCCACCGGCGTCGTGCTCACCGACTTGCTCGACCACTACGGCTTCGTCTCCGCTACCTCAACCCAAGGCTCGTGCAACTTCACCGCCCCCAACGTGACCTGCTCCATCGGCAATCTCGCCAACGGCGCCAGCGCCGTCGTCACAATCGTGGTCACTGCGCCCAAGCAAGCCTGGGCCGCGAACATCTTCTCCGTCTTTGCCTTCCAACCCGATCCCATTCTCACCAACAACGCCTTCCGTGTCGGACCGCCGCTCGACAGCTTCAATACCCCGGTCGGAAGCAACGTCGCCGTCCTGGCCACCGATACTGCCGATGGCCTCATCGCCTCGGTCACCTTCAGCAACGTGACCCGCACCGGCAGCACCACCATGAATCCGCTGTCGGCCGCCGGACTGCCGCCCGGTTTCCGCACCGGACGCCAGCCGACGATCTTTGACATCAGCTCCAACGCGGAATTCACCGGCGCCATCGCTCTCACCATTCACTTCGTGCCCTCCAACTTCCGCCATCCGGCGCTGGTCCGCCTCTTCCACTACGAAGCTGGCGCCTGGGTGGATCGCACCGCCGGCCTCGACGCCGCCTCCGGCGCCATTAGCGGGCGCGTGCTCTCGCTCTCACCCTTCGCCCTGCTGGAGCCGCTCGATATTATCCCGGTGGCCAACGCCGGCGCTGACCGCGCCGTGCCGGGCGTTATGGCTGCCGGTGCTCGCGTCACCCTCGACGGCGCCGCGTCCGTGGACGCTGACGACGATGCGCTCACCTACCGCTGGTCGGGTCCTTTCCCCGAAGGCGGCGGAGTTGTGACCGGAGTCAATCCCTCCATCTCGCTGCCGCTCGGCGTCTCCAAGGTCTCGCTCGTTGTCAACGACGGAGAGGCCGACTCGCCCGCGGTTTCCGTCAACATCGCGGTCGCCGACTTCCAGTTGAGCGCACCCTCCGCTTCCATTACGCTGAACCGCGGCCAGTCCACTGCCGTCACCATCACCTCGACGCCGCAGTACGGCGCGTTCGCCGCCCCGGTCAGCCTGTCCTGTGCACCCAGTGCGCCGGATGTGACCTGCTCTTTCTCTACCGCGAGCATTACGCCGGGAGCCAGCGGCGCCACGGCGACCCTCACCGTTACCGCCGGCAGCAGCGTGGCCCGCGTGCACCGCCGTACCATGCCTCGCCAGCTCGCCCTCTGGCTGGGAACCTTGCCGCTGTTCGGCATCGTCTTCGTCGCCGCCAGCCGCCGCGGGAAGCTGCAGATGGCCGTGCTGCTCATGCTGCTGCTGCTCTTGGTGGCGATGCACGTCGGCTGCGGTGGTGGTGGTATGAGCCAGGGATCGTCCTCCCCGACTACGCCGGGCGCAAAGACCGTCACCGTAACCGTGACCGGTACCTCCGGGACGCTGCAACATACGTCCTCGGTCACCGTCACCATCCCGCGGTAAGGGACGCTGGAGCGCGTTCGCCCTCGAACGCGGTATCGCCTGGTTCGCTATTTGTGAGATAGGTAGATCGGTTCTAGTTGTTCCGGTTTCGTAACAAAAACATCGGACATGGTGGGAGCGGAGCCGTTCCGCAGTAAAGTGCGCCCATGTTCACCGATCTCAAACGCAAGAAACCCTACCAGCCGCCAAAGCTAAAGCGACTCTCCCACGAAGAGGGCAAGAAGCAGGGAAGGTCGTGGATGAACGCCGCCGGGAAGCTGCTGAGGCGCTGGAATGCATTTACCACCTAAACCAAACGGGGACTGAGAACGCTGCCAAGTGGTAGAAGCGCTTCCTTGACCGCCGTGGAAGGCTGGAGCGAGTTCGCCTTCGAACGCGTGTCGGTCGACGGTGCCCTACATCTGCCCGGTGTGGTAGATGTGGGATTTCAAGACCGATAACCGATAACTGACAACCGAAGACATGTTATCCTTCTGATTAACCAGCGACCCTCTCACTCTCCTCGACCCCTATTCGGAGCGCCCAGGCTACCTGCAGGTTATCGGGATCTAAATCGTTGGTTTCAATAACGGAGTGGGATAGCGACATTTAGCTACGCATTAATACACACATAGTACATATATCGCGAGTCCCAAGCTGCCAGCTCGCGGACTCGCGACCGAAAACTTTCTGCTCTCCGACGCCTAAAACCTGTGTTCCGCGCGGTCTCCTTGGAACACCATGCGCGTCAATACCTGTTCGTTCGCCGCCGTCATCTTGTACTCAATTTGCGTCTTCACCGCCGGCGCGCTCAACGGCGTCAGCGTACATTTCACGCGGGCTTCGACCACTTTCTTGCCCGTCTTGGTGAACACCATGATGTGCTCGTCGCCCTGCATCTGGTGCGACACCACGTAGTCACCTGCGGGCAGCAGTGTATCTCCCACCCGAACCGCGTTGTAGAAGGTGACCTGCCGCTTGTCGGCGATTCCGTACTGGTTCGCGGCCATCGCCGCGGCGCCGATGATAAGTATGACAATACCCACCCAAAGAGCTGTCTTACGCATGTATGATGCCTGCCTTCTGGTCCCTCGGAGCCTCAATCACGGACCATCACCAGCCTAGTCCCAAGGTACGGCGCCCGCTGTGACCTGCGTCAAGTGTCGATGTGCGCGGAAGCACAAATGCGGAAGCACAAATTAAGTGGCCGCGCGGGAGCGGAGCAGGATTACGATAGGTTTATCGGAGCTCTCACGGAACGGGCTGACCAAAGTGCTCGTTCGCGCGGAGGCGCATGTCCGAGCGAAAAAGTACCGCCACCAGCACGGCGCATGATGTCGCGCAGCCGCGCGGCAAATATGACATTGTCGCCATCGGCGCTTCCGCCGGCGGGCTGAATTCCCTTTTCCATTTTTTGGGCCCGCTGCCACCGGCATTTCCGTCCAGTATCCTGGTTGTGCAGCACCTCAGTCCCGAACATCCCAGCCACCTAGCCGAAGTTCTGCAGCGCAAGCTGAAAATGAATGTGCGCCAGGCCGCGGACGGCGAATGCATGATTGCCGGTACGGTGTACGTGGCTCCGCCCAATCTGCACCTGCTGGCCGAACCGGGACGCGTGCGTCTTCTGGGCAGCCCGGCGGTGCACTTCTTGCGGCCTTCCATTGACCTGCTGTTCGATTCGGTGGCGGTGAACTTCGGTGATCGTTCCGTGGGCGTGATCCTAAGCGGGACGGGGCGCGACGGCGCCTCCGGCGTGCGCGCCATCAAGGCGGCGGGCGGCGTCACCATGGCCGAAGACCCGAGCAAGGCCGAGTTCAGCGCCATGCCCTACGCGGCGGTCGCCACCGGCTGCGTGGAAATCGTGCTACCGCTGTCCAAACTCGCCAACAGTTTGATAGATTTGTTCAACGCCAAACATGTCTGACGCGCGCCGCGCCCCGGAACAAGACCTGTCACTGACCGAGCTGGTGAACCAACTGGCAGCCCAGCGTCGGCTTGATCTGCGCGGCTACAAGCTCGGGACGCTGCAACGGCGCATGAGCAAGCGCATGCGCCAACTGAACATCGCCAGCCATGCCGACTACTTGCGGCGCATTCAGGAAGATCCCACCGAGGTCAACGAGCTCCTCCACGCCGTGCTCATCAACGTGACGGAATTTTTTCGCGATCCGCCGGCCTGGGAAGTGCTGCGCACCAGCGTGTTTCCGGAACTGCTCGGCGGAATGGGCAGCGGCGATGTGTTCCGGGCGTGGTGCGCGGGCTGCGCCTCGGGCGAAGAGCCGTACTCGCTGGCCATGCTGCTGGCGGATTACTTCGGCGAGAGGCTGCCGGAGCGGGACATCAAGATCTATGCCACCGACAACGATGAAGAAGCGCTCAACATCGCGCGGCGCGCCGAGTATCCACGGGAGCGGTTGCGGCGAGTGCGCCCGCAATGGCGAGAAAAATACTTCCAGGGCAACGGCACCACGTTGCATCTCATCCGCGAACTGCGGCGTCTGGTGATCTTCGGGCGCAGCAACATCCTGGCAGACGCCCCGATCTCGCATTGCAACCTGGTCATCTGCCGCAACCTGCTGATCTATTTCGACGGCGCATCGCAGCAGCAGATCTTCAAACGGTTACACTACGCGCTGGAACCCAACGGGATTCTCTTCTTAGGAAAAGCGGAATCCAAGCTGAGCGAGTCGCAAGTTTTCCGCGCAGTCAGCCCGCGGTGGCGTATATTTCAAAAATTGGCGCCGACGGACGGCCCGGGCCGTCTCGACGTCAGGGAGGCCGGAATGGCCGATCCAGCCAGTAAGCACGCAGCCGAGGAGGAGCTGCACCGGAAGAAGTTGGAGCAGCGCCACATCCTGGACAGCCTGAAATCGGGAGTGATCCTGCTCGACGGCTCCGACACGGTAACCACGCACAACGATGCCGCCATGCGCATCTTGGGCATCGAATCAACCCCAATCACTGGGCAGAAAATTCAGAAGACCGAGATCGCCGACCGCTGTCCCGAATTGGCCGCCCGCCTCGAGGGCAACCACCGCGCGCCGGTGCAAGCGAATTTCCGATGCTGGCTCAAGGCGCCGAGTGACGGCGACCAGCGCCTGATTTCCGTGACCCTGAAACCCATTCTGCGGGAAGACGGCCGCCGTACCGGTACGCTGCTCCATTGCGAGGACGTGACTCCCCAGGAGAGACTGCGCGCCACGGTGGAACAGCTCGAATCCACCAGTGAGGAACTGCAGTCGTCCAACGAGGAACTGGAAACGGCGAACGAAGAGCTCCAGTCCACCAACGAGGAGTTGGAAACGACCAACGAGGAGTTGCAGTCCACCAACGAAGAGCTGGAAACCACCAACGAAGAGCTGCAGTCCACCAACGAAGAGCTGGAAACCGCCAACGAGGAACTGCAAACGCTGAACGAAGAGCTCGAGAACATGAACCAGGAGCTCGAGCACCGCACGCGGGAACTGAACACTCACACGCAGCGCTACGCGGAAACGCTGCACAGCATGCCGTTCCCGGTGATGCTGGTGGATGGTAGCGAAAAGATCCAACTGTGGAACGCGGCGGCGCAGAAGCTGCTGGGCGTGAGCAGCACCACCGAGCCAGGAGTAGAGGTCAGGCAACTGCCGGTAAGCGGCAAGCTGCTCGGTGCGCTCGTGCGGCAGTGCGAGTCGGTGCTGGAAAGCCATCGCGCGGCCGTGCTCAGCAAGCAGGTAGTGAAACCAGGAAGCAGACAGCAGTTTGATATTCATCTCACGCCCGTATCCCGCGGCGATTCGGGAATCGATGGCGTGCTGATCGTATTTGAGCCTTTGAATGCCGCGCCCGCGGCCAGAAGCCACGGCAAGGCGCAAACCAAGAAGAAAGCCGGAGCCGCGGCGAACCGGAAGTCCGGGCCGTCCAACAAGAAATCTCCGAGAGGGAAACGCTAGGTGGGTTAGACGGCCTGCCGGCCATTGCGGCGCGCGTTTTGCATGCGGGTCATCACCCCTTGCAGGGTTATCGCCAGCTTTTCTGTCTTCGCCCGCTGGCTTTCGGCGCTCTTGTGGACATTCCCCACCAGCAGGCGGGAGCGCATGCGGAGGTCGCGCGCGCGCTGCGTCAGTTCGGGGGCGGGGGCGCGCACGGCAACGCAGCCGCCGTTGCGGATGGGCGTGTTCATGAGCCATCCGTCGAGTTCGACGGGAAACGCCAACACGGCGCTGCGATCTTTGCCCTTGGGACGATGCACGGGGAGCTTGAGGTCGTGCTCCCAGCGCTGCACGGTGCGTACGCCGCGATCAAGATAGACGGCGATTTCCTTCCACGAATTCAAAACCGCAGCTTTGGCGAATGGCTCCGAGGGTTGACGCATGTTGGCGCACCTGCCGGCAGCGAACTTGTATATCGTACCGCATCTCACTCTATTGAGTGCAAGGACTAACGCACGCTTTATGGTCACGGGCCGGTTGCTGTTGCATTTCGGGATTGATGCCCTGCTGACGGATGCTCGCGCCCGCGTGCTGGAAGACGCCGGCTACGAGGTCGTCATCGCCGAGACACGGAGCGCTGCGTTGCGCATCCTGCGCAGCCGGGCGGTTAACCTCGTGCTTGCCTGCCACTCTGTCCCGCCCAACGAACTGGAAGCCGCGGTGCGCGAAATCAGGCGACTGAAGCAGCGTGTGCCGGTCGTCGTGGTCCATGTCGGCGGCCTCATCCGGCCGCAGCGCTCGCTGGCCGACGGTTTCGTGGACGGGTTGCGCGGCCCCGAGCACTTGCTCTCGCAAGTCGCAGCGTACGTCACGCGCGGCAACACCGCCGCCGCGGCGAGCTGATGCAGGACAGTGGTCAGCGGTCAGTGATCGGCGCCTAACCACTACATCCGCCGCTCTGGTTGACTCCGAGACTGCTCCCTCGCTCGATTCAACTTGAAACTGGAAACTGGAAACTTGAAACTGGGCCATGCGCGTACTGGCGGTGATTCCAGCACGGCTGGCCTCCACGCGGTTGGCGCGCAAGCCGCTGCGGGAAATCGCCGGTCGCCCCATGCTCGCTTACGTCTACGAAGCGGCGCGACGCTCGCCACTGCTGGGTGCAGACGACGTGCTGATAGCAACCGACTCGGACGAGATCGTGTCGCTGGGCCGCGAGCGCGGATGGAACGTCCGGCTGACTTCGGCGCAACACCGGAGCGGCACCGAGCGCATTTGCGAGGTCGGGCGCGCCATACCCGCCGACGTTTATCTGAACATACAGGGCGATGAGCCACTGACGCGCCCGGAGCACGTCGCCGCGCTGCTGGAGGTGATGCGCGATGCGAGTGTACAGGTGGGCACGCTGAAGACTCCCGCCACTCCCGAAGATGTCAACAACCCGAACGCGGTGAAAGTCACTACCGACCTCGCGGGGCGCGCCCTGTATTTCTCGCGGGCGGCCATTCCCTACGACCGTGATGGTACCGGGGAGGGGCGGTACTTCAAGCACCTGGGCTTTTACGCCTACCGGCCCGAGGCGCTGGCGAAATTTTGCGGCTGGCCGGAATCGCCGCTGGAGCGCAGCGAGCGGCTGGAGCAGCTTCGCTTCCTGGAAAATGGCGTCGACATCCACGTCGGCGAAACCCCGTTCGACACGATCGGAGTGGACACGGAGGACGATCTGCGCCGCGCCGAGAGAATACTGCTGGCGCGCTAATCCAATCATGGCAGTTCGACAGGGTTGACGCTCGGCGGTTGCCGGCGGAAGAGTTCGGCCGCCCGAATTCTCCTCCAGACGGCAGGGTGCGAATGGAACAGCCATTCTACGAAGCGCGAAGGCCGGCGCTCCGCCAGATTCTGCTGCGCCAGCTTCTCCATCGATGAAATGAAGGGCGCGACGTCGGGAATGGACTGAAAGCAGTAGAGATCCGCCTGGCGCTCGTTGTAGCGCGAGTAGGCGTTCAGCGCCGGCATGAGCAATAACGACATCACGGTGGAGACCAGCGCCAGCAGCGGAAGGTTGGCGAAGTCGGAGAGGGTTTCAAACAGGTGGCGCTGCTCGACGGCGTAGCGCAGGACGGCAGCCGTCGCCCAGAAGCCGAAAAAGGTGATCACCACCTGCACCAGGATGCCCTTCACAATGTGGCGGTGCACGTGGTGGCCGAGTTCGTGGGCGAGGATGGATTCGATTTCCTCGGGCGAATAATTCTCCAGCAGCGTGTCCGCCAGGATGATGCGGCGCGTGCGTCCCAGGCCGGTGAGCGCGGCGTTGGCCTTCTTGCTCTTTTCCGACAGCTTCCACTCGTAGATGCCGCGAACGCGCGTGCCGGCGCGCTGGCTGAGCCGCAGCAGGCGTTCGCGGAGGTCGTCGTTCTCCAGCGGCTGGAATTTGTAGAACAGCGGAAAGAGCACCACGGGCGCGATCTGCGCGAGGAAAACGGAGAGCGCGATGAACACCGCCCACGCGATCAGCCACCAGTGCTGCGGCGCCTGGCGGATGGTCCAGTAAATCAACTCGGCCACGATTCCGCCCAACACCAAGCCGACCAACCATCCCTTAACTTGGTCCCAGATCCAGGAACGCAACTTCTGGTTGGAGAGGTTGTAGCGGTGCTCGAGGCGGAAGCTGTAGAAGTCGAGGCCCAGGCCGAGCAGTTTGCCGATCAGCAACAGCATGGCGACATAGAGGAGCACGGCGAGGGTGTAGTGCTGGCGCGCGCCCAGCCACGCCCAGTCGCGCAGCACCTCGCTCCAGCGCGCGCCGCGCGGCGTGACGGCGAACAACAAGGCCAGCAGGAACGCCAACCCGAGCAGGAAATCCAGGATGCTGAGGTGGCGGCGAATGCGGTTGTACTGGCGCGCCTCGGGCGTGTCGGGAAGCTGCTCAGACGTGGTGGCGGCCATGGTCATGATTGCTGCGAATCTTAAAACGGCGAGCGCGCGCGTTCGCCGGTCGGTTGTCGCCTCTGCCCGAAGCTTGGCGCCTAGAGCCTGGCCCCTGCGACCGCTGCTTCCTCGACGAAGGCGACCGAAGCATCCAGGATCTCGGTGACCAGCTCCGGCGACGCAGCCTCACAGTAGATGCGCATGAGCGGCTCGGTGCCGGAGGCGCGCATCAGCACCCAGGCTTCGGCGCCGTTGCCGTTGGTGGGCGCGTCGAGGAAAAACTTTACTCCGTCCAAATTCTCTTTGCGCAAGATTTGGTACGGTCCGAGCCGGCGCACTGCGCCGGAATCGGCGCGGCGGATCGCTGAGTGCTTGATCTCTTCGTCAATGCGCAGGTCACGGCGGCCGTAGTAATGTGGACCGAATTCCTGCTGCAGGTGGGCGACGATCTGGCCGAGCGTCATGCGCGATTCTGCCATGGCGTTGGCGAGCAACAGCGCGTTGAGCACGCCGTCGCGCTCCGGCAGATGGCGCGGAATGCCGATGCCGCCGGATTCCTCGCCGCCGATGAGCACTTCCTTGCCCGAGAGCACCACGTCGCAGACGTACTTGAAGCCGATGCCGTGTTCAATCAGTTCGCGCCCGTGCTTGCGCGCGATGCGGTCGAGCATGCGCGTGGTGTTAAAGGCGCGCGTCACCGCGCCCGGCCACCCTTTGAATTCCAGCAGCCACCACAGCAGGATGGCGTAGCACTTGTGCGCGTCCACGAAGGTGCCATCCTCGGTGACCGCGCCGATGCGGTCGGCATCGCCATCGTTGGCGAAGCCGGCGTGGCAGCGCTGGCGCACGACGGTGTCCTGCAGCATGCGCACGTGGGGCTCAATGGGCTCGGGATTGATGCCGGGGAACAGCGGGTTGATCTCGCTGCGGATCTCCACCACCTCGGCGCCGTGCTGGCGCAGGATATTGCCGAGGACGTAGCGGCCGGCGCCGTACATGTAATCAATTGCGATTTTGAATCCGGCGCGGCCGATCAGGTCGAGATCGGCAAACCTGGTGATCGCCGCCACGTACGGCTTCTTGAAGTCCACTTCCTCGATCGGGGCGCGCGTGCCTTTCGGCATGGCGCCGGCGTCTAGTTCCGACTCGATCTCGCGGATGATCGCCGGGCGCGCCGAGCCGCCGAATTTTTCCTTGAACTTGAAGCCGTTCCAGTTCCAGGGATTGTGGCTGGAGGTGATCATGACGCCGCCGGAGGCGTCCAGCGCCTTGGCCATGTAGGAGATTGCCGGCGTGGGGACGTAGTCGTTGGAAAAGCGGACTGGAATGCCGGCGCCGGCGAGCACTTCCGCCGCCGCCTGCGCAAAGCTGCGCGAGCCGAAGCGCGTGTCGTAGCCGACCACCACGCCCTTGCGCGGATCTTCCTTCTTGAGGATGTAGGAGGCGGTGGCGCCGGCGGCGCGGCGCACGTTCTCATATGTGTAATCGTCGGCGATCACGCCGCGCCAGCCATCGGTGCCGAACTTGATTTCAGACATGGGTTATCGGTTGCCGGTTATCGGTTTTCGGTTCCTGGTCACGGAGTACGACCACTTGTAAATTGACGCGCTACGTGGCAATCGGACGGTCAAAAGCGGAATCCCACGCGCCGCTGGACCGAAAACCGAGAACCGCAAACCGACAACTGTATCAAACCAGCTTCGACAGCTTCTTCTCGTCCAGGTACTGCACCACCTTGCCCACGTCCTGCGCGTGTTCGCGCGTGGTCACCAGCAGCGCGTCCCCGGTCTCGACGATCACCAGGCTTTTCACGCCCACGGCGGCAACGAACTTGTTCGGCGCGTGGATGTAGTTGCCGCTGGCATTGAGGGTGAAATTCTTCTGCGCTCTGATCACGTTGTCGCCGCGCTTGCCATCGGCGATATGATGTTCGTAGAGCGCCGCCCACGAGCCCAGGTCATTCCACCCGAAGCTCGCCGGAACGCAGTACAGGTTCGACGCGTGCTCGCCCTTGGCCGACCGTGGTTCCAGCACCGCATAATCCACGCTGATGTTCTCGCATTTCGGATACAGCGCACGGAAGGTGCTGTCGAATCTCCTGGTCCCGTACGCGGCGGCGATTTTCTCCAGGTAGGGCGCGGTCTCCGACAAGTGCTCGCGCAGCGCGTTGGCCAGCGTGCGCGCGCTCCACACGAACATGCCGCTGTTCCAGAAATAATTTCCCGCGGCGACAAACTCCTCGGCGCGATCCAGGTTGGGCTTTTCGGTGAAGCGGCGCACGCGCCGGATTTCTCCCGGAAGCTTCTCGCCGACCTCGATGTAGCCGTATCCGGTCTCCGGATGGGTGGGCGGGATGCCCAGCACGACGATGTGCCCGTCTTCGCGCGCCAGGCGGACCGCGCTATTAATGTTCTTGTGAAACCTGGACTCGTTGGTGATCACGTGGTCGGAAGGGAACATGCCGATCACCGCGTCCGGGTCGCGCCGCAGCAGAACAAACGCCGCCAACCCGATGGCGGGCGCCGTGTTGCGGCCGACGGGCTCGGCGAGGATCTGTGCCTTATTGAGCTCGGCCAGTTGGCGGGCAATGCCTGCGCGCAAGTCCTCGTTGGTAATGATCCAGAAGGACGACTCCGGCGCCAGCGGCCGGAGCCGGTCCAACGTCTCCTGGATCATGGTGCGCTGGCTGTTGAGGGCGAGCATCTGCTTGGAGCGGCGCTTGCGGCTGAGCGGCCAGAACCTGGTGCCGCGGCCGCCGGCAACAATTACGGGACAAAAATTTGTTTTCGCAGCCATTACACGAGTCCACTCTGATCGGCTGAGACGTTGGTGTAAATTCGAGGCTGAATTTGACTGTCCTTGGGCGGGAGTACCATGGCCAACATCTCCAGCTCCCAGTGGGCGCGAATCTCATAATAGTCGGTGGCAGCCGGAATGACGACGACATCTCCGCGCCCGAACGTTACCGGCTGACAACCCTGCGCTTCGACTACGCCGCAGCCGTCGAGTCCTACGAGTATCTCGACGGTGCGCCACGACCATTTTTCGTTGTTTGAACCTGCAAGTTGGCAACCGCTGGCACTTTTCACGTCATTGCGCAACCGGTACCTGTCAACCATGAAATAAGGCGAATCGACTAGGAGGGGACAGTCTTCATCTCCCTGCGGTTCAACCTTGCCCGCCCTCGTGGTTTCCTTCAGCGCCGCCAGCCCTTGCTGGACGTGCAGCTCGCGCGGGCGCCCGTAATCATACAGGCGGTACGTGGTGTCCGAGTTTTGCTGTGTCTCCAACAAGATCACGCCCGGCCCGATGGCGTGGACAGTGCCTGCGTCGACGTAAATCATTTCGCCGCTGTGTACTTCAATCCAATTCAGCAACTGCTCGGCCCGCACTTCTTCGATGGCGCGCGCAAACTGCTCGCGCGTAGTGCCCGGTATCAACCCCAGGCCGACCTTCGCGCCCGGCGCCGCCTGCAGCACATACCAGCACTCGGTTTTGCCGCACGGCAATCCCACGCGCCGCGCATCCTCGTCGTCGGGATGCACCTGCACCGACAACTTGTCGCGCGGGAAGATGAATTTTACCAGCAGCGGAAAGCGCTCGGTCTCGCGCGCCGTTTCGCCCACCAGGTCGCGCCCGTAGCGCCGGCACAATTCGCCGAGCGACGCTCCCGTCAGCGCGCCGTTCGCCACCCGGCATTCGTCGCCAGTGAGCCAGACTTCTCCGATCGGCGACACGCCCGGCGCTTGGCCGAACAGCGGCGATAAATCGCGCGTGCCCCAGATGCGCTCGCGAAATTCCGGCTTCAACAGTAATGGATAAAGCTCGGACATGCGTGGCAAGCAGCTACTATAACTATTGTAATCGCAGTGATTAGAGGTGAACTGAGGAACCGCGAGTCGCCGGTGCGACCAAATCCCAGCGCGTGTGCGTGGCGGTTTTGCAAGCGCACAGCTTTCACCCGTACTGCCTGGAGCGAGCGGTTTTGACTTTGGGTCGCGATCAGGCCCCTTTGAGGGGCCCGCGACCCGTAAAGCCTCCGGCTCTGCCGGAGGATACTTACTTGTCTATTCTATAAATCCTTGCCGTTTCCACAGGCGTTCGCGGCGCTTGTCTTCCCGTTCGTGATCTCTGCGAAGTGGCTCGATAAGCGGAGTGGTATCACCGAACACGCCGCGCAGCCCGTCAATGTAGGCGTCAGTGCCACACTTCACAATGATGATCCGGCCATGGTCCTCCCGGATCATCAAATCTGTGCCTGGCTTCATGCCGAGTTTCCGCCGAATCGTCGCGGGAATGACGACTTCCGCTTCGGACCCACGGCGACGAATTCAGAGTTAAACTTCACAGCGCCCCAAAGAACTTCCGCATGCGCTCCAGGCCGCGGTCGATTTCGCCCGGCGAGGTCGGATAGGAAATGCGGATGTGCTGCGTCGTCCCGAAGGCCTCCCCTGGCACGGTGACCACCTCGGCCTCGCGCAGCAGACGCGCCGCAACCTCGCTGGCTGAGTTGATCCCCTTGCGTCCCAAGAACGCCGCCACGTTGGGATACGCGTAGAAGGCTCCGTTGGGCACGTTGCACTGGATGCCGGGAATGGCGCGCAGCCCTTCCACCATGCGGTCGCGCAGCCGGATGTACTCCTCGACCATCTCCTTGATGCACTGCTGCGGGCCATTCAGTGCCGCCACTGCCGCCTTCTGCACGATCGAAGTCGCGTTTGAAGTGGACTGGCTCTGCAGCTTCTGCATCGCCGACACCACGTCCTTGGGGGCGAGCGCGTAACCCAGCCGCCATCCGGTCATGGCGTACGTCTTTGACAGCGACCCGATAATGACCATGCGCTCTTTCGCCTCGGTCACCGCGCCCGCGGAAAAGCGCCGCCCGCTGTAATCGAGGTAGACATAGCACTCGTCGGCAATCACCCAGATGCCGCGCTCGCTGGCCATGCGCACGATGGCCTGGAAATCCTCCTGCGGCAGCACCGCGCCCGTCGGGCCTTGGTCCGCGGCGTGACCGCGCTTTCGATCATGGCCGGCGTGACCGAGAACCCCTTGTTCTCATCAGTTTCCACGAACACCGGCTCACCGCCCGCGTAGCGAATGATGTCCTTGAACGACACCCACGCCGGCACCGGCACGATCACCTCGTCGCGATGTTCCACCAGTACCTGGATGGCGTTGAACAGCGCGTGCTTGCCGCCAGTCGAGGCGATACACTCCTCGCGCTTGTACGCGGAGCCGAAATCCTGGGCGTGCCGCTTGACGATGGCGTCGCGCAGCTCGGCCGTGCCGCCCACCGGCGTGTACCGGGTGAAGTTGGCGTTGATGGCGGCGATGGCGGCATCCTTGATGTGCTGCGGCGTGTGGAAATGCGGCTCGCCCGCGCCAAAATCTACCAGGTCGGCGCCTGCCTGGCGCATGCGGTCGGCTTCATTCACCACCGCCAGCGTGGCGGAAATTTCGATGCGATTAATGCGCTCGGTAAGCGACGGTTTCACCTGCGTCACCGCTGACATTACTTCCTCCTTCCTCGCCTTGGGCGTTTTGGGGTTTTGCTTTCCTGATGACTGACGACGGAAGACCGAAGACCAGGGTTGCCGCCGTTGACTTTCTCGTGCAGTCTCGTTTCCACCAAATCGGGGATAAGCCCGTGCACCGAGCCGCCCAACTGCACGATCTCCTTCACCAGCCGCGAGCTGACGTAGGAATAGGTTTCCGCCGGCATCATGAACACGGTTTCCAGTCTGGGGTCAAGCTTGCGGTTCATCAGCGCCATCTGCAGCTCGTACTCGTAGTCGCTGATGGCGCGAATGCCGCGCAGCAGGGCCCGCGCACCCACGCGCATGGCGTAGTCCACCAGCAATCCGCCGAAGGTGTCCACGCGCACGTTATCAAATTGCTTGGTCAACGACTCCAGCATGGCGCGACGCTCGGCCAGCGAAAACAGCGCCGGCTCTTTCTCCGGGTTGTGCAGGAGGGCGACGATGAGCTCGTCAAAAATCTTGCTGCCGCGTTGGATGAGGTCGAGATGCCCGTTGGTCGGAGGATCAAACGTGCCCGGGTAAATGGCGATGACGTGCTTCAATTGGCCTCGGTGAACAAGATGTACATGAATGCCTACGCTTCGCGATGCAAAAGGTGGCTGATTATTCGAGCCAAAATTCTAAGCCTCCACGCATCTCCGGAGCAATCAAAAGCGCGCCGCCGGGAGCGCAATACGATGGGGTCCCAAACTGGAAAGTGTGGCACACGCGCCCCTCGCCTGTGCAGCGTGGCACGCAAGTAGCCGTCCACAGCGCGGTGGAAGGAACGGAAAAGCTACGCGAAGCCAAGGATCTCGAGGACCGCCAGTACGACCTCGTCTGCTTCTTCGATTGCCTGCACGAGAAAAGCCGCGCCTTCCTCTACTTCTTGATCGCGCCGCCCGTGGCCCTTGCGGCCACCACCGGCGGGACCGGCGCGTTGCGTCCGTCGGTCGGGACGCTGGCGGACGCCTTCTCCCCCGCACCGCCGATGTTCAGCGTCTTGCGCACCTCGGCCTCGATCTTGGCGGTGATGTCCTTGTTCTCCTTGAGGAACTGCTTGGCGTTCTCGCGGCCCTGTCCGATGCGCTCGCCCTTGTAGCTGAACCACGCGCCCGACTTCTCCACGATGTTGTGATTCGCGGCCAGGTCGAGCAGGTCGCCTTCCTTGGAAATGCCCTCGCCGTACATGATGTCGAACTCGGCCTCGCGGAACGGTGCCGCCACCTTGTTCTTCACGATCTTCACTTTGGTGCGCGAGCCCACCACCGCATCGCCTTCCTTGATGGCCGCGATGCGCCGGATATCAATGCGCATCGACGAATAGAACTTGAGCGCGCGCCCGCCGGTGGTGGTTTCCGGATTGCCGAACATGACGCCGATTTTCTCGCGAATCTGGTTGATGAAGATCAGGCAAGTACGCGACTTCGACACTGTCCCGGTCAGCTTGCGCAGTGCCTGCGACATCAGCCGCGCCTGTAGCCCCATGTGGCTATCGCCCATCTCGCCGTCGAGTTCGGCCTTGGGAACCAGCGCCGCCACCGAGTCCACCACCAGCACGTCAATCGCGCCCGAGCGCACCAGAGCCTCGGTGATCTCCAGCGCCTGCTCGCCGTAATCCGGCTGCGAGACCAGCAGGTTATCCACGTCCACGCCAAGCTTCTTGGCATACTGCGGATCGAGCGCGTGCTCGGCGTCCACGAACGCGGCCATGCCGCCGGTTTTCTGCGCCTCTGCGATCACCTGCAGCGCGATCGTCGTCTTGCCCGACGACTCCGGCCCAAAGATCTCCACCACGCGCCCGCGCGGCACGCCGCCCACGCCCAGCGCCGCGTCGAAGGAAATCGAGCCCGTGGATATCACCGCGATGGGGACAATCGCCTCCTTGGTGCCCAGCCGCATGATCGAGCCTTTGCCGAACTGCTTCTCGATTTGCGACATCGCCAGATCTAACGCCCGTGCTTTTTCATCCGCCATAAGTCCGCTCCGTATTGACGCCAATTGATGGGGAATAATGAGGACTCCGCAGGTTAACGCAGAAAGCCGCTCCGCAGCCCTGAAATTGTTGCCGCCCGCTGGCCACATTCCCGTTCTAAGGCTGGCCGATTATACTGCCGATCTTCCGTGTTAGCGAACAAAAAGCGAATCTCCACATTTGCTCCACGTGGAACATCTGAGCACGCCGGTCGCCCGCAGACTCCGTGTATATTGTTGCTGCCGCCGCAAGATGCGCTTTCTTTTCAAGGCCGGGCTGGCGATCTGCGTCATCGCACTGCTGCTGCTGGGCTTACGCTACGCGGGCCCGGCGCTGGTGATCAACGCTCCGCAGCGCTCCGACCTCATCATCGTCCTCGCCGGCGACACCGACGACCTCCGCTACTGGAAAGGCATCGAGCTGTTGCGCGCCGGCTACGCGCCCGGCATGCTGCTCGATGCGCGCAGCAACGCTATTGCTTATGGCCGCACTCCGGCGCAGATGGCCACGGAATTCGTGAGCCGCACCGCCGAAGGTCTCGCGGTCAAGGTTTGCCCCACCACCGGCGACTCGACGCGCCTGGAATTGCAGTCGGCAATCACCTGCTTTCAGCCGGGCTCCGCGCGCACGCTGATGATCGTGACCTCCGACTTCCACACCCGCCGCGCGCTTTCTGTCGCCCGCAAGTGCTATCCGCGCTACACCTGGACCGCCGCTGCTGCCGACAACGGGCTGCTGTCGGTGCCGCACTGGTGGACGGAGCGCACGATCGTGAAGAATGTTTTTCTGGAATGGCAGAAATTGCTGTGGTGGGAAATCGTTGAGCGGCACCAGTGATTCATGCGTCACAGGCGATCTTCAACCTGCAAGACATGCGATACCGTATTGATTAATCGTGCGGACGATTTATCATGTACCTATGGCGACGGTTCCCAAGAGACCAACATCTGCCACCGGGAGCATTGATCGCCTTGCGGCGGAAATCGCAAGGGAGGGTCAGAAGCGCCTCGCCAAGCTGCCCCCAGAAGAAAGAGCTGAGCGGCACAAGAAGATCATGAACTTGGCGGCCAGCGTTCGGCGCGCGCGGCGCGAAAGGCCTTAACCTTTTCGCCGATCTCCTCTTCAGAAAACTCTAACAAACGCATCAAATCCCGGAACTGCTGTTCTGTGCCGTGGCGGAACACCTCGCGCACAGCATCCTTCTCTTGCTTTTGTTGCCTCTCCGCCTCGATGTCAACGTGCCGTTTCCTCCCGCGGCTGCGCTCTTCGCGCAAAACGTCCTGCAGGTCGCGTTCCCGATCCTCCTTACTCATGACCCCTACCTTTGCAGCAAATCCACTGGCTGGCTCACGTCGTGCACGCGGATCAGAGCGCCCAGCGCCGGGTGCCTGCGAGCTACCGACTCATACATCTGGTAGGCCACGCGGCGATAGGAAAAATGCCCGCCCGGGCCGGTGCGCAGCTCGGCGATGTACACTGCCTCGGCAAAATCCATCTTGAACAGCGTGCGCTTGCGGTAGCCGAGCGGAATCAGGTATTGCGAACTGGCTCCGGCATCGTCGCGGCCGGCGCGCTGCAACTCACCGCGGACGTGCTCCACCGTTGCCGCCGCCCGCTGCATGGCCTCCGTGTAGCGCTCCTCCACTCCCGCGGCGCGCACATCGTCCGGCATGTCGAAGCCGTGCACGGCGGTGAACTCCTGTCCGATTTGCGTGCAGCGACGGTGCCGGTGCATGTCGCGGAAGCCGCCGATGTCCATCAGGATGTCGAAGCGGAATTTCTGCCCCGCATGAAACGCCCGCAGCATCTCATCGTGTTCCCCGCGATGCTTCACGCCAAGGTCAATGATTTCCTGCCGACGCTTCTCCTCCAGCGCCTCCACCCGCTCGCGAATCTGCCGGTACGGAAAATGGCAGTGCTCATACAGCAGCGTGGTCGCGAGCTCGGTTTCCAGCGGCTCGTCGTCCAGTAGGTCCACTGCCGGTGCCTGCGCGATGTCCGCGGCTGCCATTAACTCCACGGCCGCCTGGCGTAGTTCCTTCCGCGTTTCTGTCTCGTACGGATTCGCTTCCGCGTACTTCACCAGTGTCGGCGCGACACGCACCGGCTTGAGAATGTCCTCCCGAAGCTGCTTGGCCCATATCTCGTCGTACGCCTTGGCGTCCTCGATCAACTCGCGATAGCGCACTTCGTTGACGTTGTACGCCGGCTCCTTCGCCGCCTGCTTCAGTAACTCGCCCAAATGCCGAACTTCCGGGTGCGTGTGCGACAACAGGCGCGCGATCTGTGTTTCCAGCGTGCGCGCATTCACGATCTGTCCCACCGACGTGTTGGTTGCCAGCGGCAGCAGGTAGCGCGAAATGTCGAAGGCGCGCGCGCGCAGGGTCCGCTCGTACGCTTCCTGCTTCATGTCTGCGGGCCTGGGTGTCTTTGACGCAAGGTATCGCCACATGCTCTCCGACAAAGCCTCGTATTCCGTCATCAGCATGGCGATGGTGTCGCGATAGCGCAGTTCACACATTTCCAGGCCGGTGAAATCGGGGGCGAAGCATCCGCCGCGCTTGAAGTCCTGGTAACGGGTGGAGCGCTCCTGCCCATCCCAGCGCTGCTCATCCACCAGCGCCACCGCCGCCAGGATCGACAGCTTCTCCACCGCGATCGCGATGTGCGCCAGGTCGGCAATCGAGCGGTGGCCGTACTGAAAATAGAAAGTGTTGAGGAATTTTTCCGCTTTCTGTTCGTTGATCTCGCGCAGCGACTCCTTCATCGAGAGCGCCGAGCGCGAATACTTCGCCATGGCATAGGCCTGGACCTCGGGCTCGGCGCCGTACACGGCATAAACCTCGATCGCCGGACTTGCTCCAGCCCGGCTCGGCGGCGGTGGCAAATTATTTTCTTCGGACATGCGGCGGCATCATCGCAGGGTCAGGCGCGAGGCGCAACACGGATCTGAACATCACACCGCCAATGCATTTCCGATGTCGGCCTGAAACCAAAACGAATGCGGGGAATCTAATATTCCGATTGAAGGGAGGGCGTGAAGCCGGTTACCTTCGGAACTTCACGAGTCGCCGAAAATGCGGTACTCTGTTGCGGTCTTCTTACAGGGTGTTGTTCATTCCAATGAAACGGTGTAGCGCAATCATCGGGGGAATTTTGCTTTTCATCGCCGCCGCGGGAGCGCCGGCGCAGGATTCCACTGCCCGAGATTTTTACCTCGTGCGCGCAGCCAGCACGCATGCGCCGTACGGCGACGCTCCCGCCTTGGAGGACCGTAGCCTGTCCGAGCTCTCGCCTGCTCTGGACAACAACCTGGCGCCGAGGTTGCCGCGCATGTCGCCCGACCTGGCGCTGACCGCATATCTTGGTTTCGCCCAGCAGCAGCTCAAGGATCTCGGCGCCTACTCCGACGCCACCATCATCGAGGCCGACCTGCCTAGCTCGGCGCAGCACGGCAAGTTCGAACTGCGCCGCAGCTACCAGGCGCCGCGGACGCTGGCCTTTGCCGCCATGCACTTCGCCGGCGACGGCTTCGTGAAGACCAACATCATCGCCCGCCTGCTGCAGTCCGAAGTGGAGCGCGTGCAGAAGGGCGAAGGCGCGCTGACCGCCATCACCGCCGACAATTACAAGTACAGCTTCAAGGGCGTAGAGGTTCTCGACGGCCACCTCATGTACACCTACCAGGTCAAGCCGCGGCACAAGCGCATGGGGCTGTTCAAAGGGCGCATCCTGATTGACGCCGCCACCGGACGCCTGCGCCGTGCCGAAGGCGCGATGGTCAAGGCTCCCTCGTTGTTCGTGAAGAAAATCGAATTCGTGCAAGACTACGCCGACTTCGGCCCTTTCAGCCTGCCCACTCACGTCCATTCGGTGGCCCAGACTCGCCTGCTCGGACGCGCCGTGGTGGACGTCTACCACGAACGCTACGAAGCCAAGAGCATGGCCCAGGTGCAATCGGAAAGCGGCGCCTCCGGTTCCGCCGGCGCCGGCAGCGGCACCAACTGACGGTCAGCAACAGCTCGAATTGGAGCCTGGAGCGCGCATTGACGCTCCTCACCCCGCCATGTACCATCCCCACTTGCTTTACAGGCAGAATCGTCACCAGTAGACTTAGGAGTTTGTAAACTAGATGGTTGATTGAGCAGATGGAGGGCCGCCAGATGGCGCAGGTAGAAGAGAAGGTCAAACAGATCATTGTGGAACAGCTCGGTGTGGACGAGGCCGAAGTCACCTCCAACGCTTCCTTCGTGGACGACCTCGGCGCCGATTCGCTCGACACCGTAGAGCTGGTAATGGCGTTTGAAGAGGCGTTCGACATCGAGATCCCTGACGAGGACGCGGAAAAGATCCGCACCGTGCAGGACGCCGTGGACTACATCGGCAAGAACGCCAAGGTCAGCAAGCAGTAGCACGCCTGCAAGCTGCGATGTTCGTGCGCTAGGTCTAGGCGTTTGTCGGTCTCTGGCCGTTGCTGTTCGACAGACCGATAGGCCGGCGAGCCTTGAAGAATGAATATTCCATCAACTCTCACCTGATCGCGGGGAGCACGTAATTTGGGGCGCAGGGTCGTAGTCACCGGCATCGGTCTTCTCTGCGGGACCGGCAACACCACCGAGGAAGTCTGGCGCAACCTGCTGGCCGGCAAGAGCGGCGTGGAGAAAATCCAGCAGTTCGACGCCTCGCAGTTTGCCTCCCAGATTGCCGGCGAAGTCCGCAACTTCGACCCGCTGCAGTTCATCGAGAAAAAACAAGTCAAGAAAATGGGGCGCTTCATCCACTTCGCCATCGCCGTGTCGGATGAGGCCATCAAGAGCTCGGGCTTGCAGATCTCGCAGGAAAACGCGAACCGCGTCGGCGTCCACATCGGCAGCGGCATCGGCGGATTCGACGTCATCGAGCGCGAACACAGGAACCTGCTCGAGGGCGGCCCGCGCAAGATCTCGCCCTTCTTCATTCCGGGCGCCATCGCCAACCTCGCTGCGGGACACGTCAGCATCCGCTACAACGCCAGGGGGCCGAACGAGTGCACCTCCACCGCCTGCACTTCCAGCGCGCACTCCATCGGCGACGCCTTCAAGATCATCGCCCGCTGCGACGCCGACGTCATGATTGCGGGCGGCGCCGAGGCTGCTATTACTCCCATGGGCGTCGGCGGCTTTGCTGCCATGCGCGCCCTCTCCACCCGCAATGACGATCCGGAAAAGGCCAGCCGTCCCTGGGACAAGGGACGCGACGGCTTCGTCATCGGAGAAGGCGCCGGCATCCTGATCCTGGAAGAGCTGGAGCACGCCCGCAATCGCGGCGCGAGGATTCTGGCGGAAATTGTCGGCTATGGCATGAGCGCCGACGCCAACCACATCACCCAGCCGGCGCCCGAGGGCGAGGGCGGCTATCGCGTAATGGTGAACGCGCTCAACGACGCCAGGATCCGTCCCGAGCAGGTCGGCTACATCAACGCCCACGGCACTTCCACCGACATGGGCGACCGCCTCGAAACCCTGGCCATCAAGCGTGCCTTCGGCGACCACGCCTACAAGCTCGCCGTCAGCTCCACCAAGTCGAGCACCGGCCATCTTCTGGGCGGGGCCGGCGGACTGGAAGCCGGCATCACGGTGCTCGCCCTGCGCGATCAGATGCTCCCGCCGACCATCAATCTGGAAGATCCCGACGAGGGTTGCGACCTCGACTACATCCCGCTGCACGCGCGCCAGGCCAATTTCGAATTCGCCGTCTCGAATTCCTTCGGCTTCGGCGGCACCAACGGCTGCCTCGTCTTCCGCCGCTGGACCGATTAGCCTTCACAGCTCCAACTCCCAAGTCTCATCCACCAGCTTCCTGCCGAAACTGGGATTGCGCTGCGCCGACACCAGCCGGAATCCGGCCTGCTGGTAGAGTCGCCGTGCCGCGCGCAGGTTTGTGTGCGTCCACAACGTCATCTTCCCGTACCCCGCCTGGCGCGCGAACGCAATGCACTCCCGAATCAGCGCCGACCCAATGCCCAAGCCCCTGGCCGAAGGCTCCACCAGCAGCAACCGCAGCTTGGCCACGCGCGGTGATTTCCTTACCAACATCACCGACCCCACCGGCGCGCCGTTCGTCTCCGCAATCCAGCAGCGCTCTTTGGCCGGGTCGTGGCAGCGTAGAAAATCCGCCACCACCTGCGCCACCACGCCCTCGAACTGGTCGTTGTAACCCTCTTCTTCCGCGTACAGCGCGCCATGGCGAGAGACAACCCACCCCATCTCGCCGGGACGAGGCGGGCACAGCACAAACGTCGGACGTTGGCGCTTCTCCATGCTCGTGACTCCTGCAGGCCGTATACCTTACAGCATCAGGTCGTCAGTCTGGAGCACACGTGCCCCTGGTGGCTCGTGCCTTGAGCCTCCGCCAAAGAAAAACGCGCAGCCCATGCGAGCTGCGCGCAATTTTTCTACTGTGACGCGGACGAAGACATGGCGCCGCCGCCGGCACTTACTTGCAGGTAGTGTCGATGTGTTTCAGGTTGGTGACTTCGAGGCTCTTGTCTTTCCCGCTTCCCGACCACTTGCCAGTCAGTTCCACGGTATGTCCGGCATGGGCCTTCACCTTGTCCGCGGGCCCGACCTTTATAACCTTCTTGTTGCTGGTAAGGGTGTAGCTGCCGCTGGCATCTGGTTGCGCGCTCAGGCAGCCCGTCATGGTCGCTTCCTTCTTCGACTTTGCCTGGCTGGATTCGTCCGACCTTGGATCGTACACCGCGGATGGGTCGTACTGAGCCATGGTGGTCAGGGTGAACGCCAAGACCATCGCCAGCAGCACTGACAGTTTCTTCATAGTCCTCTCCTTAACGTTTCTAACGACACGGGCACAAGGATACCTACGTCCGAATAGATGCTCCAGCACTGTCCGCGGTTACGAGCCGCCGAGCCGGCTCGGCCGGAGTACATTACGCAAAACGGGTTGCCAAATACGCCACCACACGCCAGAATACCGCTTCATCTTTTGAGGGCTGAGGAATCCCCGAAATGGAAAATGCCGCGGGTGTCTCCCCGAAGCAGACCTCTGCCGTAGCCGCGCTGGCCGGCGTGGACGCCGTTTCCGCGGGTGTCCTTCACGAATGCTTCCGCCAGTTTGGTATCGACACCGTCGCCATCGCCGCCCAGGACACCCCCCGGTTGGCACACGAGCGCTTCGACGCCTGCGTGCTTCCCCTCGACGATCGCGCCGCGCAGGTGCTGGCCACCGTCCGCCAGTCGCCGGACAACACGCACTCAGTCATCTACGCCATCTGCGGCAGTTTGCCGGAAGCCATTCGCTTCTCCGCCTACGGGATCAATGCCCTCTTCCTGTACCCCGTGGAGCGCGACGCGGCCCTGCGCGTCATCCGCACCACCCACCTCATGGTGCTGCATGAACTGCGACGCTACGTGCGCGTCCCGCTCGTCTCCGGCGTGATGGTTGAGACCGGCACCGAGAAGGTTTCCGCCAGCACCGTCGAGATCAGCTCCGGCGGCTTGTGCCTGCACACCCAGGCCCGCCTCGGGGTGCCGCAGTCCGTGGAGGTGAACATGCAGCTTCCCGGCGCCGGCGAACTGTCGCTGAGCGCGGTGGTGTGCTGGATGCGCCGCGAGGAGGAACTCGCCGGCCTGCGCTTCGAGCCCGGCGACCCGCGCCGCGCCCAATTGCGCCAGTGGATTGAAGATTACCTCGGCGAGGATTGATCCTTTCCCATGCCCAACACGGTTCAACTGGAAAACGTCGGCAAGTCCTATGACCACTTCGTGGCCGTGGACGCGCTCTCCCTCGAAATCCGCGCCGGCAGCGTCTATGGCCTGCTTGGTCCCAACGGCGCCGGCAAGACCAGCACGATCCGCATGATGATCGGCATCACCGTGCCTGACTCCGGCGCCATTTGCCTCTTCGGCGAACCGTTCAGCCGCGCCCACCTCGCGCGCGTCGGCTACCTGCCGGAAGAACGCGGGCTGTACAAGCGCATGAAGCTCCTCGAACACCTCGTCTTTCTTGCCGAGCTCAAGGGCGTGTCCGCGGCCGACGCGGCGCGCAAAGCCACTTGGTGGTGCGAGCGCTTCGAACTCGGCCCCTGGATGGGAAAAAAGATCGAAGAGCTCTCCAAGGGCATGCAGCAAAAGGTGCAGTTCATCGCCACCCTGCTGCACGATCCTGAACTGCTCATCCTGGACGAGCCTTTCGCCGGCCTCGATCCCGCCAACGCCGTCGCCCTCAAGGACGTGCTGCTGGAGCAGAAGCAGGCCGGCAAGACCATCCTCTTCTCCACCCACCGCATGGACCAGGTCGAGCGCCTGTGCGATTCCATCTGCCTGATTGACCACGGTAAGGCCGTGCTCCAGGGCGACCTCAAGCAGATCAAGGGGACATTTGGCCGCCACGACGTGCAACTGGAATACGAGGGCGAGGATAACTTTCTCGGCAACGCCGCGCTGGTGCAGTCCTTCAACAACTACGGCAACTACGTCGAAGTGCGTCTCAAGCCCGGCGCCGACCCGCAGGACCTGCTGCGCATGGCGGCCGCGCGCGCGCGGGTCAACAAGTTCGAACTGATGGAGCCCTCGCTGGAAGCAATCTTTCTGGAAGTCGTGGGGAGGCGCGATGCGTAACACCTGGCTCATTCTCCGGCGCGAGTACCTGGAGCGCGTGCGCACCAAGTCGTTCATCGTCTCCACCCTGCTGCTCCCGGCGGTGATGATCGCCCTCATGGTCCTGCCCAGCAAGCTGGCGATGCTCAAGGCCTCGGGCACCAAGCGCCTCGCCGTCGTCTGTGCCAACACCGACTTCGCCCGCGCCGTCCAGTCGCAACTGGAAGCCAAGAAACGAGACAGCGACCAGCTCGATTCTTCTCCGCGCTACCAGGTCGAAATCGTCTCCACCCCCGATGAAGCGGCGCGCGCTGCGCTCAAGGACCGCATCAGCGCCGGCACCCTCGACGCCTATCTCTGGCTCAGCGACGACGCGCTCGCCTCGCGCAAGATTTCCTACGTCGCGCGCGACACCAGCGACTTCATTGAAGTCGCGACCTTGCAGAGCGTCCTCAAGACTGCGCTCTTCCGCCAGGAACTGCGCTCCCGCGGCGTTACCGCCGGAGACGCCGATAAGCTCATGCGCGGTGTGGACCTGGACGCGGTCACCATCAAGGGCGGGCAGGAAAAACACGCCGGTGGCCCACTGCAGTTCGTCAGCGCCATCGTGCTGGTCATGATGCTCTACGTGACGCTCATCCTCTACGGCGTCGCCGTGATGCGCTCGGTGCTGGAGGAGAAGACTTCGCGTGTCATGGAGGTCGTGCTTTCCTCGGCGACGGCAAAAGAACTGATGGCCGGAAAAATTCTCGGCGTTGGGGCAGTCGGCCTCACCCAGATCGCGGTGTGGGTGATCCTGGGCCTGGCCGCCACCACGCCGGGACTGCTCGCCGCCCGCAGCCAGCTTGCCGAGATCAATCTCTCGCCCGCCGCGCTGCCCGCCTTCGCCGTCTTCTTCGTCCTCGGCTTCCTGCTGTATAGCGCGCTCTACGCGGCGCTGGGCGCCATGGTCAACTCCGAGCAGGAGGCGCAGCAGTGGCAATTCCTGGTCATCATGCCGATCATCATTCCTGTCATGATGATGACCTACGTCATCCGCCAGCCCAACGCCCCGCTCTCCCTGTGGATGTCGCTCGTGCCCTTCTTCGCGCCCATCCTGATGTACATCCGCGTGGTGGTGCAGACGCCACCGCTGTGGCAGATCGGCGTGTGCATCGCGCTGCTGCTGCTGACGCTGTGGGGTGTGGTGGCACTGTGCTCTCGCATCTACCGCGTTGGCATCCTCATGTACGGCAAGAAGCCCACGCTGCCGGAAATCGTGAAGTGGGTACGCTACGCGTGAGACAATTTGTAATGGGTAATTTGTAATTTGCAATTTCATCGGAATTGCCGATGACGCGGTCATCCGTGCGCGGGCGGAAAATTACAAATTACAAATTGCAGATTACAAATGCTCTCTTCCGCCACGTCGCCGGAATCCGCAACGCACTTTACATTTGCGCAACGCCTCGCCCTCGCGTTCGTTACTGCCGCCGGCTCGCTCCTGGTACGACTCATTGGTCCTACGCTGCGCTACACCGTCTCCCTGGAGGAAGGCGCGACGGAGTGGATGCAACCCGCGATTTATGTTTTCTGGCACCGCTGCGTCATCCCCGCGCTCTATCGCTACCGGGGGCGCGAAATTGTCGTTATGACCAGCAGCAGCTTCGACGGCGAATACATCGCGCGCATCATCGAAAGATTCGGCTTCCGCGCGGTGCGCGGCTCCTCCACCCGCGGAGGCATGCGCGCCCTGCTCGGCATGCACACCGAGATCGAAGCCGGACGCTCCGTGGCCTTTACCATCGACGGCCCGCTGGGGCCGCGCTACGTCGCTAAGCCCGGGCCGGTGCTGCTGGCGCGCAACACCCGCGTGCCCATCCTCGCCTTCCACTGCGCCGTCGAGCGCGCCTGGGTGCTGAATTCCTGGGACCGCTTCATGATTCCCCAGCCGTTCTCCCGCGTCATGGTTCGTTTCAGCCGCGCGCTGAACGTGCCGCCGGAGGCCGACGGCGCCGGCCTCGACGCCTACCACCAGGAAATGCAGGTGGCCCTCGACAGGGTACGCGAGTCCGCCGAAACCGCTTTCGCACAGAACAGCGCAGGTGTGTAACGCGTGCTAAGGAGGGTCTTATCAACTCCGATTCCTTGAAGGGGACGGTCTTCCGGCCGTCCGTAAATGCCGCAGAATGTGTACGGCTTTAGTCGCTGCGAGACTGCCAACGGGCTTGATCGGAGCTTCCTAAGCGCTGTTCAATCCGCAGGGGGATTCTGGTTTACAATTCCCCAAGCTCGACTGAGCCACGCGGCTTCGTCTAACCACCAGCGATCGGAAAGAAATGAAGATCGAGATCGTTCACTGCCCGACGTGACAGAACAACAATGTCATGGTCGCGAGGCTCGTGTCCCTCATCAAGCAGCGCTTCAACATTGAAGCCGTGACTACGCCTGGCAAGACCGGTCAGTTCGAGGTGATCGCTGACGGCGAGAGGATTGCCGAGCGCGGTGGGAATTGGTTCACACGGCGCTTTGGCGCCGGCTATCCCGATCTCGATAGAGTAGTCCAGCAGATCGAGAAGCACCGCGCGAATGACGCAGCTCGATAAGCGGCAGACATTGACATAACCTAAAATCGACCATAGAGTCTTACCCCTCACGCTCTCGCGTGACGTTCTTTGACAACCTTGGTTCGCGTGCACGGGAAGCGGGTGAAAAACCCGCGCTGCCGCGCAACTGTAAGCGACGCTGTTGGTCGGCGCTGCCACTGTCGCACCAGCGATGGGAAGGCGGCCCGGAGTTTCAAGTTTCCGTTTCAGTTTCAGCCGAGACAACTGAAACAGAAACTGAAACTGAAACTGTTTTGTCGCAAGCCAGGAGACCGGCGCGAACTGCAACCACTGACCCCTTTCGCGTGAAAAGGAGCATGGTCTATGCGCTGTCTCCGTTTTGTACTTCCCCTGTTGCTGCTGGTCGCCAGCGGCTCTGCCTCCGAGCTGAAAATCAGGGTCACTGATCCGCAATCCGCGGTGGTCGCGGGTGCGCGGGTCACGCTCTACTCCCCAAACAGTTCGACTGCGGTCGCGGTGCGCACCACGAACGCCGAAGGAACGTGCGCATTCAGCGGTCTGAGCGCGAGCGCGTATCGCGTGGAGGTGCTCGCGCCCGGATTTGCGCCTGCCACGGCAACTGCTTCGGTCATGCAGGAAGTGGAAATGACGGTGAAGCTGTCGCTGCCGAAAGCGGCGGAAACCGTGGTGGTCAGCGCCGAACGGACGCCGCTGCCCAGTGCGGACATAGGTTCCGACACATCGTTACTCGGTCCCGACGCGCTGAAGTCCATGCAGCCGGTGAGCGCGATTGACACGCTGCGCTTTCTGCCCGGAGCGATCATCTCCGCCAACGGTCGCCGAGGAGGATTGTCATCGCTGTTCGTGCGCGGCGGCGACTCGCGCTACAACAAGGTGATTGTTGATGGCGTCGCGGTGAACGATCCCGGAGGAACGTTCGACTTCGGCGTCGTTCCCATGTATCAGGTGGACAGGCTGGAATTCGTGCGCGGCGCGGAAAGCACGCTGTACGGTTCCGACGCCATGACCAGCGTGATCCAGACCTGGACTGCGACGGGAACTACGCGCGTGCCGGAGTTGCGCTTCGGAGCCGAAGGCGGAACGTTTCAGACGGCACGCGGATACGCGTCGTTGGCAGGCGCGCGCGGACGCTTCGACTACAACCTGTTCGGCGAGCAGTTCAACACGCAGGGACAGGGAATCAACGACCAGTATTCGAGTTCGCTGCAAGGCGCGAATGTCGGCGTGCAGATCGCGCCGCGCGCGGCGTTGCGGATGCGCACGCGGCATTTCACCGACCGCAGTGGCGTGCAGGGTTTCTGGAACTTCAACGGCCAGCCGCTGGTGCCGCCCGACACTGACGCGCGCGCGCGGCAGAACAACTTCCTGGCAAGCGCGCAGTTGACGCTCGCCGGCCCATCGCGCTGGCAGCACCGCTTCAGCGGCTTCGAGTACCATCACCGGCGCTCGGTGGTGGACACCTTCATCGACCCGGGACGCGTTTCGCCGGCGTTCGGCAACTTCGATTTCCCGTTCTCCGATTTCGCCAATCTCAACCGCGCTGGCTTCGACTACCAGGGCGATTACGAGGCGCGAAGCTGGGCTCGGACCACGGTCGGCTATCACTTCGAGGACGAGAACGGCTGGGTCGGCGATCTGACCTTGCCGCCGCTCGGCCACGGCCTGCGGCGCAACCACGCGGTCTTCGGGCAGGAGGTCTTCCGCTGGAATCGCGTATCGGTGATTGCGGGCGCGCGCTTCGAGCACAACGAAAGCTTCGGCAATCGCGGCCTGCCGCGAATTGCGGTGAGCGTGCTGGCGCTGAAAGGCGGAGAGATTTTCTCCGGCACGCGGCTGCGCTTCGCCTACGGCACGGGAATCAAGGAGCCGCGGCTGGAGGAATCGTTCGGCGTCGGCGGATTTGGGATCATTCCCAATCCCAAGCTCACGGCCGAGGAGAACCGCTCGCTGGAGGCAGGCGTGCAGCAGAGCTTTGTCGGCGGCAAGTACTGGCTGGGCGCGACCTACTTCAACAACCGCTTCACCAACCAGATCGAATTCAACTTCGATCCGGCGACCTTCGTCAGCCAGTATCAGAACATCAACCGCGCGCTGGCGCACGGGTCGGAGGTGGAGTTTCGGGCGCGGCCATGGTCGCGGGTCACCATCGATGCTTCCTACACTTACACATCCACCCAGATTCTGAGCGCGCCGCTGGCGTTCGATCGGCTGTTGAGCGCAGGCGCTCCACTGCTGCGCCGTCCCAAGCACGCGGGATCGCTGCTGGCGGCGTACACGTCGCTCCGCTGGGGTGGCGACCTGGGCGTGACGGCGCTTGGACGTCGCGCCGATTCTGATTTCCTCGGGCTGCTGCCCCCGGTGACGCACTCGGCGGGATACGCGCGCGCAGACTTCGGTGTGTGGCACGCGATCAGCAGCCGCGTGACCGCGTATGTGAATGTCGAGAACGCGCTCAACCGGCACTACGAGGAAGCGGCGGGATTTCCGGCGTTGCGCATGAACTTTCGTGCGGGAATGAGGTTTCGCGTCGGTGGGGAGTGAAGGCGGATCGCCACGGATGAACGCGGATCGGAAAAACCTAATCAGGTGATCCGTGCAGGGAATCCGTGGTTAACTTTCCTGTAGTTCCACCTCGTCCACGACGCCGATGACGCTCATGTCAATGGGCGAGTTGGGACGGCCGGCGGCGGTCATGGCACTGTAGCCCTCCAGCACCACCAGGACGCGGTCGCCGACGCCGGCGTCGACTGTGTCAAGCGCGAGGATGGGCTCTCCACGGGCGGAGTCGTCGAGCGCCAGCGGTTGCACCAGCAGGATCTTGCGGCCTTCGTGAGAGCGATGCTTGCGGGTGGCAACAACTTCGCCCAGCACGCGTCCGATGATCATCGGCGGCCTCGCTTGTGCGCGGGGGCAGGATGCTCGCGCCGATTGGGCGCCGGCGCTGCGGTCGAAGGCGATGCGCTCGAAGCCGGACCGACGGCGGTGCAGGCCGGACCCGCCGCGGAGGCCGCAGACGCCGGCGGAGTATCGGAGCGGCCCGTGATTTCATCCACGATACCAACGATGCTGGCGTCGCTGACCACCTCGTGATCGAAGGCGAGGGCGGCTTCGCGGCCGCGGCACCAGTACACGGTTTCCCCCTCGCCGGCGCCGACGGCGTCAATGCCGACCAGGGTTCTGCCGCGCGGCACGCCGTCCTTGTTCACCGGTTGCAGCAGCAGGAGCTTACGGCCCTCAAGCGTTGGGTACTTGACGGTGCAAACGACGGTGCCGATAACTCTAGCTAACATCATGAGAGTGGTCGCGAGTTTCCAGTTTCTGGTTTCCAGTTTCTGGTGGAGACGCGCTCGCGAGCGCGCTCCAACGCTGAGTTAGTGCTGCTGCCATGACGAATTGGCGGATGCGTTGCATCGTTCAACTAGTGTCTCGACTTGGCAGCCATGGCGGCGGTGCGCTTGCTGTTGGACGAGGAGTCCGATTCGCTTTCCAGGCGAACCTCGTCCACGATGCCGACCACGGCGCTGTCCACCGGCGAATCCTTGCCGCCGGCCATCCGCGCCGAAGAGCCGCTGACCAGCAGCACCGTTTCCTGAACCCCGGCGCCGACGGTGTCTACGGCGACCACGTAGCCGCCGTCAACGGTGCCATCGGGCGCGACCGGCCGGCAGACTAGCAGCTTGCGTCCCTGCAGGCGGTCGTCCTTGCGCGTGGCGACTACGGTGCCTACTACGCGTGCGAGAAGCATGATCGACATCCTTGGTGCGGCCAACCGCGCCGCAGCAATTTGGTAATTTAGTGATTTGTGATTGAGGGATTGTGCGTGGGCTTTCGGATCCCGGCAATCACTCCATCACTAAATCACCTAATCGCCAAATCCTCTATGCTCCGGCCTTGGCGGTGATGACGCGACCGATGGGTAGCACGTCTTCCAGGCTGGCATGCGGACGCGGGATCACGTGCACGGCAATCAGTTCGCCGACCCGGCGGGCGGCGGCGGCGCCGGCGTCGGTGGCGGCCTTGACGGCAGCGACGTCGCCGCGCACGATGGCGGTGACGTAGCCGGAGCCGATCTTCTCCCAGCCCACCAGCGTGACCTTGGCAGCCTTTACCATGGCGTCAGAGGCTTCGATCATCGCCACCAGGCCGCGCGTTTCAATCATTCCTAATGCTTCACCCATTGTCGGTCTCCAGGTATGAATCGTTAGTTAGTGCCGTGGCCATTGGCGGTTAGCCAAGGGCCGGCAAAGAAAGCGGAATGTTATGCGTCTGAGCGCCAAATTCCAACCCCAAAAGTCAGCCGCCTGAAGTCAATGGCGGGTTTCCTACCACCGGCGCTTGCCGGTCTGGCGCAGCGCGTCTTCCACGATGGCGGCGAGTTCTTCGCGCGTGACCGTGATCTTGCCGCCTCCCTCCTGCGGCTTGGACGTTTCAGTTCCCCTGGCGGGCGTAGGCGCTCCCGGCGATGATGCCGTAACCGGGCACGAAGGCGCCTTCGGCGGCCCGGTGAGGCCGTAGCGCTCGCGGGCATCAATGAGCTTGCCGACTTCGTCCTGGGTCAAGAGTTGCTGGCGGCCAAGCAGGTGCGTGACCAGTGCGATTTGCGCGAAGTGCTCGACGGTTTCCATTTTCATGTAGGCGCGCGTGAGGTCGTCGCCGTAGGTGACTACGCCGTGGTTGGCCATGAGGATGGCGTCATACTGCGGGACCAGCGGCTCCAGGGCCTGTACCAGTTCGGGGGTGCCCGGCGTGGCGTAGCGCGCCAGCGGAATGCAGCCGAGCGAGAGCACGATTTCCGAGACCAGCGCCTGGTTCAGCGGCAGTCCGGCGGCGGCGTATCCGGTGGCCGTGGGCGGATGCGCGTGCACGATCCCGTGCGCGTCCGGACGGTGAGAGTAGATCAGCAGGTGCATGCCGATCTCACTGGATACCTGGCGGTGGCCGGTGACGCGCTTCCCTTGCATGTCCACGACGACCAGGTCCTCGGGCTCCAACATGCCCTTGCTCATGCCCGTGGGAGTGGAGAGGATAGTTTCGTGGTCGAGGCGGACGGAGAGATTGCCGTCGGTGGCGGCGACGTAGCCGCGCTGGTGGAGCATGCGGCCCAAGCGCACAATGTCTTCGCGGTTTTGGCGTTCGCTCTTCATTAACTACACATGTAGTATACAAACTCTGCGCGGCCCGAGCATGGTACGACGGGCGCTTGGGGATTGGCAACTCCGGGTCGATCGGTCAGTCAGTCTTTCGGTTGATCGGTCTTTCGCAGCGGGGAGCGACTGACTGAAAGACTGAAAGGCTGATAGACCGAAAGACTGATCGACCGGTTTTCGATTAAAACTTACCTGTGCTCGTATCTGATTTCGATTACCACCTTCCGGATGAGTTGATTGCGCAGGAGCCGCTGGCGGACCGGGCGGCGTCACGCATGCTGCACCTGGTGCGAGAGACCGGGAAGCTGGAGGACCGCGGGTTCCGCGAGTTTCCTGACCTGCTGCGGGCGAACGACCTGGTGGTGTTCAACAACACGCGAGTATTCCCAGCGCGCTTGCATGGGCGACGCAGCGGGGCGAGATCGCAGCCGGTGGGCAAATGGAACCCGGCGGCAAGGGAGCACCTCCGCGGAAGGGTGGAGGCGCTGCTGGTCAGGCCGTCGATGGCCGATGGCCGATGGTCGATGGCGGAAAACGAAAATTGGTCGACCGTCGGCGGTCGATGGTCGACGGCGGAGAGTCCGCTGGTCTGGAGTGCGCTGGTGAGGCCAGGTAGAAAGATCGGCGTGGGGGAGAAGTTGTTCTTTGGCGAGAAGGATGAGTTGCGGGCGGAGGTGATGGGGCGCGGGGAGTTTGGCGAGCGGACGCTGCGGTTCGAGCCGGTAGGGGATTTCTTTGCCGTGGTGGAGCGGATTGGGCATGTGCCGTTGCCTCCGTATATCGCGAGGCCAGATGAGCCGGCAGATCGCACACGATATCAGACAGTTTATGCGCGCGCGCCAGGATCGGTGGCGGCGCCGACGGCGGGGCTGCACTTCACGCCGGAAATTCTGGAGCGCATGCGGGCGCGGGGAATTGAGGCGGCCGAGATCACGCTGCATGTCGGGCTGGGGACGTTTCAGCCGGTGCATGTGGAAAACGTGGAGGAGCACAAGCTACATCGCGAGTGGTACCGGATTCCGCAGGAGACGGCGGCTGCGATCAATCGGGCGGTGGAGGCGGGGCGACGCGTGGTGGCGGTCGGGACGACGACGGTCAGGACGTTGGAGTATGCGGCATTGAGGAGTCAGAAGTCAGGAACCGGGAGTCCGAAGGTTCAAGCCGGCGCGGGTGAGGCGGACGTGTTCATCTATCCGGGATTTCAGTTTCGGGTAGTGGGGGCGATGTTGACGAATTTTCATCTGCCGAAGTCCACGCTGCTGATGATGGTGAGTGCGTTTGCGGGGCGGGAGTTTGTGCGGTTGGCGTATCGGCACGCGGTCGAGCGGAAGTACCGGTTTTATTCCTATGGCGACTGTATGTTCGTCGAGTGAGCGCGCGGCCTAACTAAAGACCCGGCAACTTGGCTCGGACGCGTCAACCCGCACGCCCAATCGGGCGTCCGATGGCGGGAGCTTCCGCGGTCAGGATGACAAGAGTGGGTGCGCATGATCGCCGGGCGAGCATCGAAATGCTCCAAGGGCCTAATTTCCTTGGCCGTCATAGAACCTGAGCGCTGGTAAAATGATCTTCATGCAGATCGGCCGTTTTCATCGCCGCGCCGCCCAGTCCGGCTACATCTTGATGGCGATTCTGTTCCTCATGGCCCTGCTGGTCATCGGTCTGCTGGCCACGGCGCCCGCCGTCAAGACCCAGATCCAGCGCGACCGGGAAGAGGAAATGATCCACCGCGGTGCGCAGTACTCCCGCGCCATCAAGAAATACTTCAGGAAGTTCGGGCGCTATCCCGGCTCCATCGACCAACTGAAGGAGACCAATACCATCCGCTTCCTGCGCAAGGAATACAAGGATCCGATGTCTCCTGACGGCAAGTGGCGCATGTTGCACGTTGGCGACGTGCAGCTCGGCACGACTTCTAACTTCGGTACGCCGGTCTCCGCCATGAGCTCGCTGGGCGGTACTTCGCCCAGCGCCGGCCAGTCCGTGCCCAGCAGCGGCGTCGTCATCGGGGTGGCAAGCCTCAGCGAGAAGCAAGGTCTGCACCAGTTTAACGAGAAGACCCACTACAACGAATGGTACTTCGTTTATGACCCGACCCTTGATCGTGGCGGCCTGATCAACGGTCCTTACACCGGCAAGACCTTCGGAACTGCCGGCGTCCTCGGCACTCCCGGCGCTCCTCAGGGCCAGCAGCCGTCCGGCGCGTTCGGCCCGCCTTCGTCCTTGGGCCAACCTTCTTCCTTCAGCCAGCCCTCGTCGTTCGGCCAGCCGAGCCCTTCACCGCAACAGCCCCGCAACCCGCGCTGAAGCAAACAAGGGAGCCCATCTACGCTCAGCTCACGCGAACCCCTGTGGCGGCTGTCAGGCGTGTGTGCCGGATGGAGAAGTTTGTCTCGATACCATTCATCTCAATTCCATTTCGGCACGGGGACGTGTATACAGGTTGTTCTTCCGCTCCATTCGCAGGAGAGGCGCTTGGCAGCCTTAGAATCCGAGCTACGTCGTCAGCACGAACGCGTCAGTGTCACTGGTCCCGCGGCGTTAAGCGCAGACGGCCATACGATTGGTGCCACGATCAAGGACGTCAGCCTAGGGGGAGTGTTCCTGTTCAGTGACGCTCCGTTCAGCGAGGGCGCCGAGGTTGAAATCGTCCTCATGCTCCCCAAGGAACTCGGGCTGGAATGCAACAGAATGGTGCGCTGCCACGGCAGGGTTGTGCGCGTGGAGGGAGCTGCAGGCCAGTTTGGCATCGCTGCACAAATCGAGCGAATCGTCGATCTGCCCAAGGGAGCGCCTGGTTCGGCTGAGTAACAAGACGGCAGCGCTGAGGTTGGCCAAGAGATTCCAGCGTCGATTTTGCTAAACCAAGCGCACGGCCATGCAGGTGATGTCGTCGTGCTGGCTGGCTTGGCCGGCGAAGGTGCGCAACTCCTGCATAAGGCAATCCACCAGGCCTTGCGCGCTCTTGGCGGCGCAACGCTGCACGAGCGGAAGCAGGCGGCCTTCGTCGTATTCTTCACCACGCTCGTTGACCGCCTCGACCACGCCGTCGGTGAAGATTACCAGCATATCGCCCCGCCGCAGCACGGTGCTGCCGCACTCGTACGGACGATCATTTTGAATGCCGAGGGGAATGCCGCCAACGTCGAGGCGCTCCAGCGAACCGGAGGCGCGCCACAACAGGGGCGCGTTGTGCCCGGCGTTGGTATAGATCAACTCGCCGGTGGAGGGATTCAGGCGCGCCAGGAACGCGGTGGTAAAGCGCTGGCCGCCGAGGCTGTTCGCGCAGGCGTAACGGTTGAGGCCGCGTACCAGTTCGGGCAGGGAGCGCGCGGTGGTGGCGAGCGTGCGCAGGCTGGCCTGCAACGTCGCCATCAGCAGTGCCGCCGGTAGGCTCTTGCCAGCTACGTCGGCGACGGCCAGCAGAACCTCCTGAGCGGCGTCGTCCGACTCCATTGGCAGGACATCGTAATAATCGCCGGCGACAGTATTGGCGGGGCGCGAAACAAACGCGACATCCAGGCCGGCGATTTGCGGCGGCGTTGCGGGGACCAGCCAGTGCTGTATTTCACGCGCGATTTCCAGGTCGCGTTTCATGGTCACGCGGTCGGCAATCTCCAGCACCAGCAGCAAAAGCAGCAGCGCGCCGCCCCAGAATGCCAGGCTGCCTCCGCTAACGTCGACTCCCTTGTCGGAAACCTGGAATACGATCACGGGAGTCACCAGGAACACCACAGCGACCAGCAGAATTACGCGGCGGGCGGGCGAGAGCTTCATCACCACGGCCCAGAAGAATTGCTTGGTGAGAGCCCAGTACCGCTGGCCGCGCCGGAGACCTTCCACGTCGCCACGTTTGAATTCGCGTGAGTACAGGCCGTAGCTGGTGCGCGCCTCGTGCACGAACTGCGACCAAAGCTGGTTGAGTTCCAGACCCTCGCTGACTTGGGCCCAGAAATCCCGGGCGCGCTGCCGGAAGCGCGGCGGCGGGGGAGGTGGCGGGGTGTGCGGGGCAGTGGCGGTAGAACCCATTCTGCTGATTATAGATATCGGGGGGCGAAGGTGCGGCCGGTGGGCCCGGCAAAAGGGCTTGCGGCGGCGCGTCCGGGCTGTTATGCTAACTAACCAGTTAGTTAAATAAGAGAAGCCTGATGCCGAGCAAATCGAAACCGCTGGGCACGCGCGGGCAGCCGGAGCAGACGCGGGCCGCCATTCTCAATGCTGCCATCCTTGAGTTTGCGCACGAGGGCGCGGCGGGGGCGCGGACGGACGCCATTGCGCGCGCCGCCAAGGTCAACAAGGCGCTGCTCTACTACTACTTCAAGGACAAGGAGACGCTTTACGGGGCGGCACTTGACGAGGTGTTCGTCGGGCTGACGAAGCGGATTGCGGAAGTGCTGGCGCGCGAATTGCCGCCGCGGGAGAAGATCCGCCAGTTCGTGGGCGCGCACTTCGATTTCATCGCCGGCCATCCCGCCTACCCGCGCATGGTGCAGCGGGAGATGATGCGCAGCGGGCGCAAGGGTTCGCCGCACCTCAGGCGGATTGTCGAGCGCTATCTGCGGCCGACGTTTGCGCGCTTGCGCGAGGTAATGCTGGAGGGAATCGCGCGCGGAGAAATTCGTGAGCTGAATCCCATGGACGTGGTGCCCTCGCTGATCGCCCTCAACATCTTTTATTTCAGCTCGATTCCGATGATGCGGCTGCTGATGCCCGGCATGGATCCGACGGCGCCGGAGCAGGTGGCGCGGAAGCGGGCGGCGGTGCTGGACTTCATCTCGGCCGCGATTTTCACATCCAATACCCAGGAGGGAAGCCGATGAAAGGCCGGCGCTTTGGCATTCTTCTGCTGATCATCCTGGCGGCGGCGATCGGCTACTACTTCCTGACCGCGAACCGCAACCGGGGGCTGGTGCTGATCGGGACGGTGGACGCGAACCAGGTAATCGTGAGCTCGAAAATCCAGGGCCGGATCGAAAAGCTGACGGTCGACGAAGGTACGCCGGTGAAAGAGGGAGACCTGGTGGCGGTGCTCGATTCCGCCGAACTGGAGGCGCAAAAGCGCGCGGCGGAAAACGTGATCTCCGGGCTGCGTTCGCAGGTGACGGGAACGCGCGCGACGGAGATGGTCACGCGGGGATCAACCTCGAGCGACGTGCTCAACGCGCGAGCACGGCTGCAATCGGTAAGGAGCCAGCTGGTAATGGCCGAGGCCAACCTGGAACAGACATCCAGCGATAGCCAGCGTACCGTGTCCCTGGCGGATCAAGGCGTTGCTTCCCGGCAGGACCGCGACCGCGCCGTGGCCGCGCTGAAAGCCGCCACGGCGAATGTGCAATCGCTGCGCGACCAGGTCCGGGCTGCCGAAGCCGACTTGGCATCCGCCGAGGCGCGTCTGCACCAGACACGAGCGGCGGAGAGCACGGTGGCGTCAACCCGCGCCCAGGTGCTGAACGCGCAGGCCCAGCTCGCCGAGGCGGAGACGCGGCTGGGGTACACGCGGATCGTGGCGCCGATCACGGGCGTGGTTTCGCTGCGGGCGGCGCGGCAGGGCGAGGTGGTCAACCCGGGGGGGCCGATCATCACCATCATGGACCTGAACGACACCTGGGTGCGGGCGGCGGTGCCGGAGACCTACGCCGACAGAATCGCGCTCGGCGACACGCTCGAGGTGCGCATGCCGGGCGGAACGCTGATCCCGGGAAAAGTGATTTTCAAGAGCACCGAGGGGGATTTCGCGACCCAGCGCGACGTGAGCCGAAGCAAGCGCGATATCAAGACAGTGGCCTTGAAGCTGCGCATTGACAACCAGGGGATGAAGTACGCGACCGGCATGACCGCCGAGGTGCTGGTGCCGGCGGCGAAATTGAATGCGACCGTGCAAGGCTCGGCCGCAGGCCAGGGAAAATGATCAGCAACACCAAGCCGAACGGTGGAACGCAGCCCGCGGCGGGGGCGCCGCCGGCGATCGCGGTGGAGCGCATCACTAAGAAATACGGCGACTTCACGGCGGTGGACGGCGTGTCGTTTTCGGTCGCCGAGGGGGAAATCTTCGGGCTGCTGGGACCGAACGGAGCGGGCAAGTCCACGCTGATCCGCATGATGACCACGCTGATCGAGATCACCGCCGGGAAAGCGTTCGTCGCCGGGCACGATGTGAGCAAAGAACCGGACGCGGCGCGGCGTTCGATCGGGGTGATCCCGCAGGCGATGACCAGCGACGTGGATTTGACGGTGGAGGAGAACCTCAGCATTTACGCCAAGCTGTACGGTGTGCCGCGCGAGCAGCGCGAGCGCGCCATCGCCAAACTGCTGGCCGACGTGGAATTGACCAAGTGGCGGACGGCGCAGACCAAGACGCTGTCGGGCGGCATGAGGCGGCGGCTGGAAGTCGCGCGCGGGCTGGTACACAGCCCCAAGATCTTCTTTCTCGACGAGCCGACCACGGGGCTGGACCCGGTGTCGCGGGTCGCGGTGTGGGAGATGCTGACCAAGATCAAGGAAGAACGACGCCTCACGATGCTGATTACAACGCACTACATGGACGAAGCGGACCGCTTGTGCGACCGCATCGCGATCGTCGATCACGGAAAGCTGGTGGCGCTGGACACGCCGCTGAA